>JBIODP010000165.1:0-5564 GCA_044445195.1 Burkholderiales bacterium
AGGGCATGATGGACAACGGTGCGCACCCGATTTTGCGGGTTGCCGTTGCGCCGGCCGCCGGACCTGAAAAGGCGCAGTCGGCGCAGTTGGAAACATTGATCCCCTTCGTCGAGCAGTTCGTTAAGACGGTTGATCTGACTGCAAAGAAAATTACGGCAGACTGGGGCCTCGATTATTAAAATGCATGTGGAGCGGCAACGAGATGCAATTCGATGTAATCACGTTGTTTCCCGAAATGTTCGTCGCTTTGACTGAGTCTGGGATTACCCGGCGCGCATTTGAGCAAAAGAAATGCACGTTGTCGCTTTGGAATCCGCGCGATTTCACAAGCGACAATCACCGGACTGCCGATGATCGGCCGTATGGCGGCGGCCCTGGGATGGTGATGCTGGCCAAACCGCTGGAAGCTGCGATCGATGCCGCATCGGCACGGCAGGTGCAGCAGGGTTTGCCGGCGCCGCGTGTTGTGTATCTGTCGCCGCAGGGAAGGGCGCTGACGCATGCGCAGGTGATGCAGATGACTGCAGAGTCGGGCTTTGTGTTGTTGTGCGGGCGTTATGAAGCAGTGGACCAGCGTTTGCTGGCGCGTTGCGTCGATGAGGAAATAAGCATCGGCGATTTCGTATTGTCAGGCGGAGAGTTGCCGGCAATGGTGCTGATGGATGCGATAGTCAGGCAGTTGCCGGGCACGTTGCATGATGATGCTTCGGCAGTTGAAGACAGTTTCGTCAATGGCTTGCTGGATTGCCCGCATTACACGCGACCGGAAGTATATGAAGGAATGCCCGTGCCGCCGGTGTTGTTGGGCGGGAATCACGCCGAAATTGCAAAATGGCGGCGTGAACAGGCATTGAGAGTAACTGCCGCAAAGCGGCCGGACATGATCGTGAAAGCGCGTGCGGAAGGTTTGCTGTCGCGTGCGGATGAGAAATTTTTGAGTAGTTTGTAGTACTGTTTGTAGTATCGGGCAGGCGAAGCATTGAGGTTGCCTGCATGTTTAACCCCATCCTCTACCGGGCAATGCAAGGCGCCGGCAAGATGGTATCTGGAGCTAAAAATGGACTTGATCCAACAACTTGAGCAAGAAGAGATTACCCGTCTCGGCAAAAATATCCCTGAATTCGCCCCTGGCGATACCGTTGTGGTGAATGTTAACGTCGTCGAAGGCACCCGCAAGCGCGCTCAGGCTTATGAGGGTGTGGTGATTTCACGCCGTAATCGCGGTCTGAACTCCAACTTCATCGTGCGAAAGATTTCATCCGGTGAAGGTGTTGAGCGTACTTTCCAACTTTATTCGCCGCTAATCGCTTCGATCGAAGTCAAGCGTCGTGGCGATGTGCGTCGCGCCAAGCTGTATTATCTGCGTGAACGTTCCGGTAAATCGGCTCGCATCAAAGAAAAACTGCCGAATCGCCGCGCTGCAGCACAGCAAGAAGCACAGTAATGCGTTAGCTGGGATGCAGTAACAAAAGGGGCGCCGATTGGCGCCCATTTTAGTTTTGAGGAGCCGTTTTGACTAAATTGTTATTCGATCCACAACTCATCCCGGTGGAATCGCTGGCCGACGAAACAGCCATTCCGCCGGAGCGGTTGACTGCATCCTGGCTACGCACGCGTTTTGCCAACCCGCCGGAATGGACTGCGGAACAGCCGGACGAGCATTTGTTGCGGGTATCCGTCGCATTGACGCAGGCTGCGGTATTGCTGCCTGTTGTCGTGCGTGAACAGGGGCTTAACCTATTATTCACGTTACGCAGCGAACACTTGACCGACCATGGCGGCCAAGTCAGTTTCCCTGGCGGGCGCTGGGAAGAGAGCGATGCGTCGGCAACTGCAACCGCATTGCGGGAAACGGAAGAAGAGGTCGGCCTGGACCGGCATCACATAGAAGTGCTGGGTTCCTTGCCCGATTACCTGACGGGGACCGGCTACCGGGTTACCCCTGTGGTAGCACTCGTCCAGCCGCCATTCAATACGCATGCCGACCCGACCGAAGTGGCTGAAATCTTCGAGGTTCCACTATCATTCTTGATGGATGGCGCGCACCATCAACGACGCGCCGCTGAATTTCCTCGCGGCGTTCACCGCACCTTTTACGCAATGCCGTATGATCGTTTCTTTATCTGGGGGGCGACAGCCGGCATGCTGCGTAATCTGTTTCATTTTTTGCGTGCTTGAGGGTGGATTGATTAAGTGGGCTTGAATAAGTGGGCTTGAATAAGTGCGAATTGATTAAGCATGGATTGATTTATAGGGTGGTTCGATGACATTTCTCTCAATTCTTTGCGCGTTGCTGATTGAGCAACTGAAGCCGCTACGTGCAGGCAATGCCGTTTATGCGGGAATCAGCGCGTTTGCGGCGCGTCTGGAAGCCTGGTTCAATGCGGGACAAGTAAAACATGGCCGTCTGGGATGGTGGGTGATGATGGCTGTCATGATGGTGCCGACCGCTGCCATTTATTGGGCCTGCAAGGCGATTAGTCCTGTCGCCGCGCTGATCTGGAACATCCTGATCGTCTATTTGACGCTGGGCTTGCGCCGTTACAGCCATTATTTCACGTCGATTCAACTAGCGCTTAGCGCCGGGGATGAGGCAAGCGCACGCGCCTTGTTGGCGGAATGGACCAAACAGGATACCGCCACGCTGAATGTCGGCGAGATTTCACGTATCGCAGTCGAACGGGCGCTGATCACGACGCACCGCAATGTGTTCGGCGTGTTTTTCTGGTTTCTGATGCCGCTCGGTCCTGCGTGCGCAGTAATGTACCGGGTGGCGGAGTATCTTGCCCGCGCATGGAACGAGCCGGATCATATGAAAAACGAAGCATTCGGCCGTTTTGCAGCGAAAGCGTTTTACTGGATCGATTGGCTCCCGGTTCGTCTGACGGCAATCGCTTTTGCGGTGGTCGGCAACTTCGAGGACGCCATCTATGCCTGGCGCAATTTTGCCGATCGCTGGCCGGACAGATCCATAGGCATCCTCCTTTCTGCAGGCGGCGGAGCGATGGGGGTGCGGCTTGGCGCCCCGAGTGTCAACGCGGCAGACGTATTGCCGGCCGATGCGACGAGCATGGAGTCGAACGGCATTGAAACGGAAACGCCCCCTGGAGAGGAACCGAGCGTGCGGGCGCTTCAAAGCACCGTCGGCCTGGTATGGCGCGCGTTGCTGTTGTGGCTGTTGTTGCTATTGCTGCTTTCCATAGCGGTTTTGCTTGGGTGATTTTTTTCGGAACTGGAATCTCTGCCTGGCGTCCCATGCGCATGGCGAAAATACAAGGGCGATTGCGTTTGAAGCAAATCCTGATGTGCTGCGCGCTGCTAAACGTCTGCCTCGTCTGTGTTGCACGCGATCTGCCTGTGAGCGTCGGCAGCGCCTTGAAGCGGGCCGGGATACCGGGCAAGGCGGTCGGCATCGTCGTGCAGGAAGTAAATAGCCGCAAAGCATTAATTGCTGTCAACCAGCACATTGCATTCAGTCCTGCATCCACCATGAAGCTGGTGACCACCGATGCGGCATTGGCGTTGCTGGGCCCGACTTTTACCTGGAAAACGCAAGCTTATGCGAGCGGAAATATAGCTGCGGGTATATTGCATGGCGACCTGATATTTAAAGGTGGCGGCGACCCCAAATTGGTCACCGAGAATTTCTGGATGTTCTTGCGCCAAATCCGCGCCCGCGGCATTCGCGAAATTCAGGGCAATGTGATCCTGGATCGCAGCGCTTTCGAACAATTGCCGTACGATGCCGGAAAATTCGACGGCGATCCGATCAAACCGTATAACGCGGCGCCCGATGCCTTGCTGCTGAATTACCAGGCGCTTCGCTTTCATTTTTCTCCCGGTGCGGCAGGCGGCATGCCTACTGTTGCAGTCGACCCGCCGCTGGCCGGCTACGAGATTGCCACGCCACAGCCGTCGAACGACGAATGCGGGGATTGGCAAACTAAGCTGGGGGCGAATTTTAACCAGAATAGTGTTCGTTTTACCGGCAGTTACGCGGCAGCCTGCGGTGAAAAAACATGGTATGTGCATCCGTACCAAATGACCGCCAACCAGTATTTTGCGGCGGTATTCAAACAGATGTGGGCAGACGCAGGCGGCCGGTTCACAGGAGACGTGATAGACGGCGTCGTGCCTCCGGATGCCAGCCTGGTGGCAGAGTGGGAATCGGCTGCGTTGCCGGAGGTGATTCGCGATATTAATAAATTCAGCAACAATGTGATGGCCCGGCAATTGCTGCTGACGTTGACGCCCAGAGAGTTGAATCTGCCGGCGAGTGCAGAGCGCGGCGCGCAAGCGGTTAAAGCGTGGCTGAAGAATAAGGGAATCGATGCACCGGAACTGCTGATTGAAAACGGTTCCGGCTTGTCGCGCAACGAACGCATTGCCCCTGCCAGCATGGCGCATCTGCTGCTTGCGGTCTATCAGTCTCCGCTGATGCCGGAGTTTATCGCATCGATGCCATTGGTCGGCTGCGACGGCACCATGCGGCATCGCCTGACCGATCAAAGCGTGGCCGGTAATGCGCATGTCAAGACCGGCGCATTGAACGAGGTGAAAGCCGTGGCCGGCTATGTGCAGGCCGTCTCAGGCAAATACTACGTGGTGGTGTTCTTCATCAACCATCCGGATGCAGTGCGCGGCGCCGAGGCGCAAGATGCCTTGCTGGAGTGGGTATATAAGCATGGCTAAATACGCACAGCTGAATAGTTACGTAACCGGTTAAAATACGACCGTTCGATAGCTTGAAGAATAAGGTGGACAATAAAGTGACTTTCATCGAGAAATTATCCGCTGCATGGGCTGCAAACAATTCGTTGTTATGCGTGGGCCTGGACCCCGATGTCGGCAAATTTCCTGTGCATCTGCGAGACGAGCCCGACGCCATCGCAATTTTTTGCAAGGCGATTATCGACGCCACGGCCGATGTTGCCTGCGCGTTCAAGCCGCAAATAGCCTATTTCGCTGCGCAACGGGCCGAGAACCAGCTGGAGGAAATTTGCGCGTACCTGCGCAAAACTTACCCGCATATTCCAATTGTGCTCGACGCCAAACGCGGCGATATCGGCGCCACGGCGGAACAATATGCGCGCGAAGCGTTTGAGCGCTATGGCGCCGATGCAGTGACGGTCAACCCGTATATGGGATTCGATTCGATCGCTCCTTACCTTGAATGGACCGACCGCGGCGTCATCGTGCTCTGCCGCACCTCGAACCCGGGCGGCTCCGACCTGCAATTCCTGAATGTAGACGGCAAACCCCTGTACCAGCATGTGGCCCGGCTGGTGGCGCAGCAGTGGAACCGAAACGGCCAGTGCGCGCTGGTGGTGGGCGCTACGTTTCCCACGGAATTGGCACAGGTGCGCGCCTTGGTGGGCGACATGCCCTTGCTGGTTCCCGGCATAGGGGCGCAAGGCGGCGATATACAGGCGACGGTGGCGGCAGGTAAAACCGCAAACGGCAGCGGCATGATGATCAATTCTTCGCGGGCGATTTTATACGCCGAACCCGATGCCTTGGCCGGCGAGGATTTTGCAGCGGCGGCACGCCGCGTCGCATTGGAG
>JBIODP010000166.1:0-5538 GCA_044445195.1 Burkholderiales bacterium
GTCATAGGCTGTGGCATCGCTGCCCAAGCCGATATCCGGCGCATCCAGAATTTTTCCGGAGTCGGCATCGACGATCGCCATTTTTTTATTGTGGCAACCGACGAATAGCCGCTGCGCGGTTGGGTCGATTGAAAGACCTGCCGGCTCGTTGCAACTGGCAGACAAGTCGTAGCGATGCGTCACTGTCAGCTTCCGGGTATCCACGACAACCAGTTGATTTTTGTCTTCCACATTGACGAACAGAGTCCCTTTGCCGTCAACCGCAACAAACTCCGGCTTGCCGCCCAGAGGTATCGCGGCCAATGCTTTGCCTGTCGCGGCATCAACCGGCGTCAGACTTTCGGACTCTCCGTTGGCGGCAAATACGCGTTTGCTTGCTGGGTCATAGGCGATGCCGTCCGGCTTCTTTTCGGTAGGGGCGGTGCCGATTACCTTCAGGGTTGACAGCGCAAATATCGTGATGGAATTATCTTTTCCGTTACTGGTAAATCCACGGTCAAGATCGGCAGCTAACGCGACGCCATGCACTCCCGGCGTATTGGGGATTGTTCCTGCCATCTGTTTTTTGTCGATATCGAATACATCGACCCGGTCACCGTGGGTGATGAATAAATGCCGGTGCCCGGCGTCTACAATCAGGTAGTCCCACTTGACGCCGCCATCCAGGTGTTGTTTGGCGATGACGTGATAACCGCCATCTTGTGCGACAGATGAAATCGGGTTGCACAGGCCATACGCGGCAGCAACCGCGATCGCGAGCGACCAGGCGGTTCTGGCATTGAGTAACGAACGCAGAAACATGGCGGCATTCCTTTTCCGTGCACAGTATCGCTAAGGCGTGGCGATAATATGGAATTTAATGACCACATCGTCGGCGACCGTGGCCGTGTCTTTCCACTCGCCATCGCCGACATTGAAGACCAGGCGCTTGATCGTCAGCGCACCCTCGAATACCGTGCTATTGCCTTCTTTTTTCACGTTCAGCGGAAAGCCGACATCGGCTGTTTTACCCTTGATCGTGAGTTTGCCGTTGACGTCAAATTTGCCCCCGGCGCCGGCTTTCATTGCCGTCGACACAAAAGTGGCTTTCGGAAACTGAGCAGCATTGAACCACTCTTTTTTGAGCACTTCCTGATTGTATTCCGGGTCGCCGAGATCGAAGCTGGAGAGGCCGATTTCGATGCGGGCCTTCGATGCATCGGGCCTGGCGCTGTCGTAATCGATTTGTGCGGTGAATTGTTTAAATTTTGCCTCAACCGGCACGTTCAATTGCTTGAATACTGCAGTGACGCTGCTTTTCGCCGTATCGGTTTTCAGCAGCGTGCCGGCATCGGCGGGCAACCCGAGGGATAGCCAGAGAAGCGTGGCAGCGAGGCCAACGCGAACAGTGGAATTGAACTGCATGGATGGCGCCTTTTTATGAAGAATGAACAGGAACAAGCGGGTCGCTCATGGCCACATGCGACTGAAAATGTTGTGGCGATCGATAAACTGATGCTTGAGCGCGGCCAGCACGTGCAGGCCGACTCCGCTTAGCAACGCGAGATTGAGCACATAGTGAACCGACTTGAGTATCGGTTTCAATTCCGGATTGGGACCAATCGCCACAGGCAACGGGATAATGCCGAGGTAGACCACCGGCACGCCAGCCGCCAGGCTGTAAAAATAGCCCGACAGCGGTACCGCGAAGATCAGGAGATACAGTAACCGATGCAAACCGTCGGCAGCGTGCTGCTGCCATTTGCTCATCGTATACGGAAAGGGTGGCGCCGGGTGCCATAAGCGCCACAACAGGCGGATGCAGGCCAGAGCGAAGACGGTGCATCCCAGCCATTTATGCCAGGAAAAATATTTAAGCTTGGTTGGAGTCAGGCCGGGAATATCGACCATGGTGACGCCGAGTGCAAACGCACAAATGATCAATAAGGCGACCAGCCAGTGCAGCAGCATGGCGGTTCTCGTATAGCGAGGCATCATTTTCTTTTCGATAATAAGTTCGAATTAGAACTAATATACCAAGAAACTGTCAACGCTGCTTGTCAGGATAAATGTGTTGGTCAATTCCACAATAGTTTGTTGTCAGTCAGAGACAGCTTATATCTTACGCGCCAATTGCGCGGCAGCGCCGATGTAATTGGCCGGTGTCAGCGCCAGCAAATTATCTTTGGCCTGTTGCGGAATGGCCAGTCCGGTAATGAAAGTGCGCAACGCCTCTTTTGAGATTCCCTTGCCGCGCGTCAGCTCTTTCAATTGCTCGTACGGGTTCTCAATGCCGTAGCGCCGCATCACGGTTTGCACCGGTTCGGCCAGCACTTCCCATGTAGCGTCGAGGTCTTCATGAATGCGGGCTGGGTTGACTTCCAGTTTATTCAATCCGCGCAGGCAACTATCATAGGCCAGCACCGCGTAGCCAAAGCCCACGCCGATATTGCGCACTACCGTCGAGTCGGTCAATTCGCGCTGCCAGCGCGACAGCGGCAGCTTTTCAGCCATATGTTTCAATACTGCATTTGCCATTCCCAGGTTGCCTTCGGAATTTTCGAAGTCGATCGGATTGACCTTGTGCGGCATGGTCGACGAGCCGATTTCACCGGCTTTGGTCGTCTGTTTGAAGTAGCCTATTGAAATGTAGCCCCAGATATCGCGGTTGAGGTCGATCAGGATGGTATTGGCGCGGGCAATGGCATCGAACAGTTCCGCCATGTAGTCATGCGGTTCGATCTGGATCGTGTATGGATTGAAGCCAAGGCCCAGGCGTTGCTCAATCACGTTTTTGGAAAAAGTTTCCCAATCGAACTCAGGGTAGGCCGACAGATGGGCATTGTAGTTACCCACCGCGCCATTCATTTTTGCCAGAATTTCAACCGTCGCAATGCGTTGCGTAGCGCGTTGTAAGCGCGCAACAATATTGGCGATTTCCTTGCCGAGCGTGGTCGGGCTGGCAGGTTGGCCGTGCGTGCGCGACATCATTGGCAGATCCGCATGGGCGTGCGCCATGTCAAGCAATTTGGAGATTACCGCGCGCAGACTTGGCAGCAGCACCGAATCGCGTGCTGTTTTCAGCATCATGCCGTGCGAGGTGTTGTTGATATCTTCCGAGGTGCAGGCAAAATGGATGAATTCCGACGCAGCCACCAATTCAGGCACGTCTGCGACTTGCTCTTTGATCCAGTATTCAACCGCTTTCACGTCGTGATTGGTGACCGCCTCAATGGATTTGATGCGCGCCGCATCGGTCTCATTGAAATCGGTAGCCAATTTAGTCAATAATGCGCTGGCCTCTGCGGAAAATGGCTTGATTTCGGCAAAACCGGCAAGCGACAAGGCTTGCAGCCAGGCGATCTCCACTTTGACGCGATGGTGCATAAAGCCTGCTTCCGACAAAATCGGCCGCAATTTGTCGGTTTTGCTGGCATAACGGCCATCGAGTGGAGAGAGGGCAGACAGTGTGGTGAGTGGCATGATAAGAGTGTGACCTAGAAGCAGGGATCGAGAAAAATGTTGCAAAAAAGCTGCAAACAATCGCAAAATACAATTTTACCATTGCAGACTGAACGAGATTTCACCTTTACAGGGAGTTGACCGCGCGATCAATGCGTGGCGCTTAACCCTCAATGTTATAATCGCCACGTATTCTTATCATAAGCATCTATGAAACTCATTGGTTCAATTACTAGCCCCTACGTGCGCAAAGTCCGGATTGTGATGGCTGAAAAGAAGCTCGACTATGTATTTGCAGTCGAGGATGTCTGGTCAGCGGATTCGACGATCCAGCAGTCCAATCCGCTGGGCAAGGTGCCTTGCCTGGTAATGGAAGATGGTGGCGCGATGTTCGATTCGCGCGTCATCGTTGAATATCTCGATACCCTGACGCCGGTTGGCAAATTGATACCGCCCAACGGTCGCGAGCGCGCCGAGGTGAAATGCTGGGAAGCGCTGGCCGATGGCGTGGTGGATGCCGCAATATTGATTCGCCTCGAAAGAACCCAGCGTCCGGCCGCGCAACAGAGCGCGGTGTGGATTGACCGGCAAATGAACAAGGTGCGGGCAGGATTGGCCGCGATGTCGACCGGATTGGCCGATAAGCCATTTTGTGCCGGTACCCATTTCACATTGGCAGATGTCGCCACCGGTTGCGCGCTTGGCTGGCTGGCGTTTCGCTTCCCGGAGATCGATTGGCGCACCGACCATCCGAATCTCGGCAAAGTATTCGACAAACTGTCCGAGCGGACCCCGTTCAAGGATAGCGCGCCGCAGTAACGCAGTAACAGTAAGATGCCCGGCAGGATGCGCTTTCCCCCATAAAGCGATCCATGCAAGCTGGAATTGCATTCCGGCTTGCCCTCGGGAAGCCCTATTGAATCGGATGAAACGATTCCGGCCGTGCCAGCGGCCAATAGGTTTTGAACACTTCCGGCAGCGGCGCAGGCGTGGCGCCTTCCAGCAGGCAGCCGGGTTCCAGATATTCCAACAGGGCCGACGCCAGCGCGACCCGATTCGGTGATATGCGTCGCACTATATGGTGCGGCCGCAACTCCGACGGGTGGTGCAGGCCGACCGCCGCAATCAGTTCCGCCAGCGCCTTCAACGTATTTTGATGGAAATGAAACACCCGCTCTGCTTTGTCGGGCACTACCAGCGCGCGCTGCCGCAGCAGGCTCTGGGTCGCTACCCCGGTTGGGCATTTTCCGGTGTGACAGCTTTGCGACTGGATGCAGCCGACCGCGAACATGAAGCCACGCGCCGCATTGCACCAGTCGGCGCCAAGGGCAAGCGTGCGCACGATGTCGAATGCGCTAATGATTTTTCCGGATGCCCCGATCTTGATCCTGTTGCGCAGATTGACGCCGACCAGCGTATTGTGAACCAGCAATAATGCTTCTTGCAACGGCATGCCGACGTGGTCGGTAAATTCCATCGGCGCCGCGCCGGTGCCGCCTTCGCTGCCGTCGACTACGATGAAGTCGGGCAGAATGCCAGTTTGCTGCATCGCTTTCACAATGCAAAAGAACTCCCATGGATGACCGATAGCCAGCTTGAAGCCGGTTGGTTTGCCGCCCGACAAGGTGCGCAGCTGGTCGACAAAGCGCAATAATCCGACCGGCGAATCGAAAGCCGAATGGGCTGGCGGGGAGATGCAATCGACACCCTCCGGCACGCCGCGCGTTTCGGCGATTTCCCGGCTGACCTTGGCGGCCGGCAGCACGCCGCCATGTCCCGGCTTGGCACCCTGCGACAATTTTATTTCAATCAGCTTGACCTGCTCGGAAGCCGCATTCTCGCTGAATTTCTGTTCCGAAAAACTGCCGTCCGGGTTGCGGCAGCCGAAGTAGCCGGAAGCAATTTCCCAGACCAGATCGCCGCCGCTGTCGCCGGGCTGTTCGGCGCGATGGTAGCGGCTGATGCTCCCCTCGCCGGTATCTTGCATGAAGCGGCCTTTTTTTGCGCCTTGATTGAGCGCGCGAATCGCGTTTGCCGACAAGGCGCCGAAACTCATTGCCGAGATATTGAAGATGCAGGCGGAATACGGTTGCGGAC
>JBIODP010000167.1:0-5523 GCA_044445195.1 Burkholderiales bacterium
GCCGATGCGCTGACCGAACGAATCAAGGCCTGCTGCCACGGCTGGCATTCGGCAGCAGGCCTTTCCGATGCCCGGCTCGCCCAACTGATACGCGACGACAGCATCGATATACTAATCGACCTCTCGGGGCACACCGCACACAATCGCCTGCCGATGTTCGCCTGGAAGCCGGCGCCGGTGCAGGCCAGTTGGCTGGGCTACTTCGCCACTACTGGAATTACAGCAATAGATTACCTGATCGCGGACTCCTGGACCTTGCCGGAAACCGAGGAAATGAATTTCACCGAAACCATATGGCGGCTGCCGGAAACCCGGCTCTGTTTTACCCCGCCGGATGTGAGTATAGCAGTGTCGTCCCTTCCTGCTTTGGCAAACAATCACATCACTTTCGGTTGTTTCAACAACCTGAGCAAGATGAACGACGCCGTGGTGGCGCTGTGGGCAACAGTGTTGCATGCCGTGCCGCAGAGCTGCCTGTTTCTTAAAGCTAAACAACTCAGCGAGGCTAGCGTACGGCATAGCGTGCTGGAACGCTTTGCCTCCTACGATATTGCTGCGGACAGGCTGAAGCTGGAAGGTTCCTCTCCCCGCGCCACCTACTTTTGCGCTTACCATCAGGTAGACATCGCTCTCGATCCATTTCCTTACCCAGGCGGCGCCACTACCGCTGAAGCATTATGGATGGGCGTGCCGGTGCTGACCCTGGCGGGAGAACGCTTTCTGCCCCGTCAGGGCATCGGCCTGCTGATGAACGCCGGCCTTCCGGAATGGGTCGCCGCCGATGCCGGCGACTATGTTGCGCGGGCGGTGTCGCATGCTGCCGACCTGCAACGCCTGGCTGCCTTGCGCAAAGGATTGCGGCAACAGGTGCTGACATCGCCTCTCTACGACGCGCCACGCTTTGCCCGTCATTTTGAAGCCGCGCTACGCGGCATGTGGACACAATGGTGCAAGCGGCAACCATAAAGGAAATTCGGCTGAAAAAGGAATCAGACCGGAACAAGGCGCTTTTTGCCGAGATTAAATACGTTTCGGGAGAATAACTGCTCGCAGACCTGCAAGCGTTAATTTATGCTAAGCGATCTTAGGGTAACTCAGTGTAAAAAAAGCGCAGCATGGTTGCCGCCACCCACTTGCACAGTGGCACTGTGATAAGCGAAATTGTTACTGACCTGCACGATGACGGCCAAGTTGTCTGGGCCGCCGGATTGATCGATATAGGCATAGTTCCCGTTATAGCCGCCATTGAACTGACCGACGATCGCGACATTGTCTGACAGAGCGGCGGTCATAATATTGGAAAGAATGGGGGAAAGCGCAGCTTCAAAATTAGCGCCAGTCGTCTCCGCCAAGGTGCCGGCGCCGGCGACCAACTCGTTTAAACCTGATAAGTCCGTATTGGCTTGGGCAAATGCGGAACCGAAGACTGCCATCGAAGCGGCAAAAAACAGTGCTTTAAAAATCGTGTTCATCATTCAGCTCATCAACCGAAAATAGGCGATTTCAACTCGGCTGAGAATATTGGCTGAGAATATCGGCTGAAAAAGTGATATTCCCTTGCTGATCGACCTTTGCCGAAATATATTAATTAGCACATTAACGCCTGCGGCACTTAGGCTTTCAGCAGTTAATGTATCTGAAGACCATGGGCATATGGCCTTCAGATACTCACATTGCCGGCTCCGGGCATGGTGCCGACATTGCTATATTTGGTGAATAACAGCTCCCGAACCGGAAGCGTTAGCCGATCTTAGTGCTGGTTGATCACAGCATGGTTAGCGCCGCCGACTTGCATGATAGCTGCGGTATTGCTGTTGGTGTTGGTGATTTGGCTGATGATGGCCAGATTGTCCACAGTGCCGGATTGATCGATAAATGCGACGTTAGTGAAAGTGCCGCTAACAGGTTGGAACTGAGCGATGATCGCAACGCTGTCGTTTGCCAGAGCAACGTTGGTATCGATAGTGCCGCCAGTCGAGATGAGCGAGCCCAATTGAGTAGCGTAAGTAGCGCCAGAGACGTCTGCCGACAGAGCCAGGCCGCCGTTAGTCAGATCGTTCAAGCTCGACACGTCTGTGTTTTGGGCCAATACGGAACCAGCAGCGACCAACGAAGTGGCCAGAACGATTGCTTTCAAAGTTGTTTTCATGATTCAAATTCCCTTAATTTAAGATATGGGGGTTATAAAGTAGGCAGAGATCGCGCCCCCCGGTGAACACGACCACTAAAACAAATTTAAATCTGACATGGACTGTACAACTTGACTGCGCAGCGGATTTCCAGCGATATTGCGATCAATGAATCCCAACGCAACCAAAAAGAACCAATACGCAGTCTTTCAACCTGTGCGGCTTTCTATCTGATGCCACGGTGCGAATCATAGATGTCTTTTTTGACACTTTCGTGAAAAAGGGACTGTTGTATCGGAATTAATTTCACATCCGAATCAACTTGACTTTAACCGCCGCACCATGATCGACAAATACCAGCAACACTCCAAAAACCTGGCCTTAATTTTCCAACCTGAGCTTCCAACCTGAGGCGCTCTAACGCCAGGTTGATCATCATAAATACCTTATTTGACATTTTCGTGAAAAAAGGACTATTGCTTGTTTGGCAAAAGTTTGGGAGCGGAGGGGCCGCAAGCGGCTTTAATGGATAATGCCGAGATGGCGCGCGATGGAGACCGCCTGGGTCCGGCTTTGCGCATTGAGCTTGCTGTTGATGCTGCGGAGGTGGGTGCGCACCGTACTGTCGGATACAAATAATTTCTCGGCCAGCGCACTATTCGAATAGCCGTCAGCCAGCAGCAGCAGGACCCGCATTTCTTTGGGCGTCAACGGGTCGATCGGCATGCCGTGCGGCGCTGCAGCCGGTTCGATCTCCGCCGCCAATGGGCCGAATCCCTGCAACAGCCTATGCAAGTATTCGCTGAATATGGGGTCGCTGCGGTCGGCGCCCGGCTCGCGCCTCTCCTCCACCAGACTGCGCACGAGGCTGCCGACGCCTTCATCGATGATCAGCCGCTGGTAGCCTTCCTTGCAGGCGACCTTCAGTACCTCGCGCATCGTTGCCAGCGCCGCCGGCAGCGCGCCGCTATTTTTGAGCGCGAGGCATTTCATTACCCGCAGCTTCAAGGCGCGCCGATGGCGTGTCGAGGCCGTTGCGGCTGCGATTTCAGCATCCAGTTGCTGTCCTGCCTGCGCGGCATCGCCAAAATGAATATCCCAGCGCAATTGCGCCAGGCCGAAATACTCCAGATCGTGCGCCAGCAAGCGCAGGCCGTGCGCGTGCGTCCAGATTGCCTGATCGTTCGCACGCTGCAATTCTTCTTTGGATGCCTGTTTGTTACCCTGCAGGAGCAGGATGCGAGACCGTTCCAGCTTTGCGCTCGCCACGACGCGAGGCAGTTTGCGGTGGCGCCCGACATATTCCAGTTCAGTCAGGTATTGAAAAACCATGTCGATGTCGCCGCGACAGAAAGCGATGCGCGCCAAACGTTGGTAACCGATAATCATATGGTCGGGCAGGCTGACGTTTCTTGCCAGCGGCACATAGACGTGAAACAGGTGGGCCGCCTGTTCCAGCGCATTGGCTTCATATAAGGCATCCGCATACAGGACGCCGGCAAATGCATTGCCGTGCGTATGCACATAGGACGCCGCATGCGTCGCGCCGACAGCCATGCGAAAGCGTGCGGCGGCCTGGCGCAGGCGGCCTTCCTGCAGATCGATGATCCCTTCGACCGATTCGGAATACATCCGGTTGAAAAAACTGGGGCTGCCCTGGCGGCTGCGCGCGGCTTCCAGCAGCTTGTGCGATTCATGGTACTGTCCCATAATGCAGAAAATAGCCGCCATCGCATTTGCCAACGCACTTTCCGCAAAGGGATTCCCAAGAGGAAAATGCGACAATGCTTCGACCCCGACCTTGCACGCTTCCTCGCTGCGATCCATCATCCCCAGCATGATGGGGCGCAAGGCGAGAACGTAGGCGCATACCGCGGAGTCGGTTGAAACCATGCACGCGGAAGCGTCGAGCAACGCCATTGCCTCCCATGGACCACGGGTTAAACACAGCGCCCAGACTTGCACCACCTGCAGCAACGGCGAATCCCGCAAGGAATTCTCCGGCAGCGCGGCAAACCAGCGTGTCAAGAGGCGCATGCGGCCTTCTTCCAGCAGTTGTTCGGCATGCTGCTCCAGCAGCCTGAGCGCATGCGGATAATTTTTGCCGTCGAGCGCATGGTCGATGGCCGGCACAAGACGATCTTGCATTTCATACCATCCCGACGCGGCGCCATGCAATCGCAGCAGTTCGTCCGGCATTTCGCGGCGCAATTGCGCACGCAGGAAATCAGCGAACAGGCTGTGATATCGGTAGGTTTTTTCCTCGCCGTCTATCGGCGACAGGAACAGGTTGGCCGCTTCCAGGCTGTTCAGAATCTGCGCGCTGTCGCTGCGCGCCAGCAGCGCGTCGCACAACGGCGCATTCAGGTGATGCAGTATGCTGGTACGCAACAGGAAATCGCGCAGGTGAGCAGGTTGTCTTGCCAGCACATCGTCGGCCAGATAATCCGCCACCGCCGCATTCGAACCTGAAAAACGCGCGATGAATTCGGCGCGTTTTTCGCGCCTTTCCAGCGACATCGATGCCAGCCACAGCGCGGCAACCCAGCCTTCGGTCTTGCGGTGCAACTGCGACAGGTCTTCTTCCTGCAAGGCGATATGCCGGCACCGGGTAAAAAACTCCACCGTCTCCGCGATTGAAAAACGCAATTGGCCGGCGTCGATTTCCAGCAACTGCCCGCGCGCGCGCATGCGGCCGAGGCCCAGGTCCGGCAAGCCGCGCGAGCCGATGACCAACTGTCCTCTTCGGGGCAGCAGGTCGATCAACTCGCGGACCAATCCCAGCACAACGGGATCGCGCACCTGTTCAAAGTCATCCAGGAACAACACAAAGGGCGAGGTGTGCGCGGCAAGGCGCTCCATGATATCCAGGGCGACGTCGCCAGGATGGCCATGCCGTTCGCCGGGCATCTGCGGTATGGTCGGCGAGGCGATCTGCGGCACGATCTGTGGCACGATCTGTGAAACCGCGAGCGACAAGCCGGCCAGAAACCGGGATCGGTCGTTATCGCTGCCATCGAGCGTCAGCCATGCGGTCGCTATGCCGCTCTCTTCGAATTGCGCCCGGCACTGCACCATCGTTGTGGTCTTGCCGAAACCTGCGGGCGCCCTGACCAGTATCACCGTCACCCCATGTGACATCCGGACCAGGTCGTTGACTTTGGTTCTGACAACCTGCGAGGGCGGCGTTACCGGCGGATTCAGTTTGGAGGAAAGAAAGGCCCGGGTTCCATTTCCGTATTGGTTCATCATGAAGAAGATACCAGCCTAAACCACCGAATTGAAATGTCCATGCGGCCTTGGGAGAAAAACGTCAGGGGCGATTATCTACGCAGCGATACAGTGCTTGCAACGCATTGAATTCGTCTTTTTAGACGAGGAATCCAAAGGCCCA
>JBIODP010000168.1:0-5502 GCA_044445195.1 Burkholderiales bacterium
CACGCCGCCGACCAATACCTGGCTAAACTGGTCAAACTGGGCGAGTCGGTTGCCATCTGCGAGCAGATCGGCGATCCGGCGAGCAGCAAGGGGCCGGTGGAAAGAAAAGTCTTGCGGGTCATTACGCCGGGCACGCTGACCGATGCCGACCTGCTGCCGGAAAAGGCCGAACGGCCATTGCTGGCTGTTTGCGCCATCCTGCAACGCAAGAACGTCACCGTCGGCCTGGCGTGGCTGTCGATGGCGAGCGGGGCCTTGAAACTGATGGAATTTACCGACGACGCCAAGTCATTCGACGCCCGCCTGCGCCAGGAGCTGGAGCGGATTGCTCCGGCGGAAATCCTGGTTTCCGAAAGCGCGGACGGCTTGCTGCATGGAGCTATAAGCAACAAGACCACCGCGGCGCCGTCATGGCATTTCGATAGTGCGCACGGGGAAAAAGCGTTGCTTGAACAACTGGCCGTGTCCACCCTCACCGGCTTTGGCGCTGAAGGATTAAGCGCTGCAATCGGCGCTGCCGGTGCCTTGCTGCGTTATGCCCAATCGACGCAGGGCAAGGGTTTGCAGCATGTGCGGGCATTGATGGTCGAATCCGAACATGAATTTATCGGACTCGATGCCGCCACCCGCCGCAATCTGGAATTAACCGAAACGCTGCGCGCCCAGACTGGTTCCCATGGTTCGGAATCCGGCCCGACGCTGTTTTCGCTGCTGGATCATTGCCGGACCGCGATGGGCTCGCGCCTGCTGCGTTATTGGCTGCATCATGCGCGCCGCGACCAGTCGGTGGCGGAGGCCCGGCATGCGGCGATTGGCGCATTGCTGCGCACCGACGCCTGTTCCGGTTTGACGAGCACGCTTTCCGCCGTGCCGGACATTGAACGCATTACCACGCGCATTGCGCTATGGTCGGCCCGGCCGCGCGATTTGGCTGGACTGCGCGCCGGCCTGCAGCAACTGCCGTCGCTGCGTGCTTATGTAGCCATGTGCGACCAGGACAGCGATGCGCCGCTATTGAAGGCGATCCAGGCTGCGCTGGCTACGCCGGTCGACTGCCTCGACCTTCTCGAACGCGCCATTGCGCTTGAACCGGCCGCCATGGTGCGCGATGGCGGCGTGATGGCACGCAATTTCGATGCGGAACTCGATGAGTTGCGCGCCCTGTCGGAAAATGCCGGCCAATTCCTGATCGATCTGGAAACGCGCGAGCGCGCCCGCACCGGGATTGCCAACCTGCGCGTCGAGTACAACAAGGTGCATGGCTTTTACATTGAAGTCACGCACGGGCAGACCGATAAGGTACCGGACGACTACCGCCGCCGCCAAACGCTGAAAAATGCCGAGCGTTACATTACGCCCGAATTGAAAGCCTTTGAAGACAAGGCATTGTCGGCGCAAGAACGCGCGTTGTCGCGTGAAAAATACCTGTACGACAAACTGCTGCAGGATCTGGCGGCGCACATCGCGACGCTGCAAGAGATTGCGCGCGCGCTGGCGCAACTGGACACCCTGACGGCGCTGGCCGAGCATGCGCAACGCCATAACTGGTGCGCGCCGCGCCTGACCGGCGAACCGCTGATCTCCATCGAACAAGGCCGCCATCCTGTGGTCGAAAACCACATCGAGCGCTTCATTGCCAACGATTGCGAACTGGGCACGGAACGCAAGCTGTTGTTGATCACCGGCCCGAATATGGGCGGTAAATCGACTTATATGCGGCAGGTGGCCTTGATTGCCCTGTTGGCGTATGTGGGCAGTTATGTGCCGGCGAAGAACGCAACCATCGGCCCGATCGATCGCATTTTTACGCGCATCGGCGCGGCCGACGACCTGGCCGGAGGACGCTCGACATTCATGGTGGAAATGACGGAATCGGCGGCGATCCTGAATGGCGCAACCGAGCAGTCGCTGGTGCTGATGGATGAGGTGGGGCGCGGCACATCAACCTTCGATGGATTGGCGCTGGCATGGGCTATTGCCCGGCATTTGATTGAAAGCACCAGGAGCTACACCCTGTTTGCGACCCATTATTTTGAATTGACGCAATTGCCGGACGCGCATCCGAGCGCCGCCAATGTGCATCTGTCCGCAGTGGAGCATAAAGACAACATCGTATTTCTGCATGCGGTGCAGCCCGGGCCGGCATCGCAAAGTTACGGCTTGCAAGTAGCGCAACTGGCGGGCGTGCCGCAGCAGGTGATCCGCGCGGCACGCAAGCATTTGGCGGCGCTGGAAGCCCATTCGGTGCAGTCGACACCGCAATTCGATTTGTTTGCGTCGGCAACATTTGCTCCCAACGAAACGGAGCCGCCGCAAGCAGAGGCATCCGCCGAGCACGTGGCATTGTTGCAAACATTGAGCGAGCTGGACCCGGATACGCTTTCGCCACGCGAAGCGCTGGATGCGTTATATGGATTGAAGCAGATGGCGGCAGCATGAAGTCATGCTGCTTGCATGCCCTGCGCGTTATGCTGAAGGCAATGCTAATGGCCGGTTTGCCATGGCTGGCTATCGTGGCTATCGTGGTTTCAGCGCCGGCTTCGGCGCGACCGGTCGATTTCAGTTTCGGCGCAATCGGTCAGGCCATCAATATTCCAAATGAAGACTCGACCCTGGAACAAGCGATTACTGAAAGCGACGCCGGCAATCTGGCCTTTATCGTAGCGAATGGCTTCAAGCGCGCCGACGAACCCTGTACCGATGAACTTTACCGGCATCGCCTGAACTTGCTGGAGAGCGCAAAGAATGGTCTCATTGTATCGTTGGCTGCGGGTGATTGGAGCGAGTGCAAGGATACCAGCGGCCGCTCCACTGCCGTGGAGCGCCTGAGCCGGCTGAGGGAACTTTTCTTCGCCGATGAATTCTCGCTGGGAGCCAGTAAAATCCCGGTGATGCGCCAGTCCAGCGCTCCGAAATTCCGCAGCTACCTGGAGAACGCGCGCTGGGAAATCGATAACATCCTGTTTGCGACGATCAATCTGCCGTCCGATAATAACCACTACCGGATGGAAGCGGGCCGCAACAGTGAGTTTGAGGATCGGCTGATCGCCAATCGCAATTGGCTGCAGCGCACGTTCTCTATCGCTACCAGTAAAAAAATGGCCGGGATTGTATTGTTTTGCGACGCCAACCCATTTCTTAAGCCCGCCCCGCGACACCTGTTCGATTCGAGTGGAAAACGCGATGGCTTTGCCGAAATCAGGCAGCAATTAGGCATGCTGGCCAATAAATTTCCCGGCAAGGTGTTGATCGTTCACAATCAGTCCGGCTCAAGCCGTGCGCATTCAGGCGACATTGCCTGGCATGGCAATCTAGGTGACCTGGAGTTGGGTGCGGACTGGATAAAACTAAGCGTTAAGGTGGGCAATAAGGTAGGCAATAAGGTGGGCAGTCCAGCGATGTTCACCGCCAGCAGAGGCAGCCTGGACGCCAGGGCGCCCAGCCAATAACTGCTTATTTTCAATACCGATCAATGCAGCGGATGACTGCTGTAATGATCTCCTTCATCGTCATCCAGGTCGTCATGATGATGGTGACCGTGGGCGCCATGCACATGCTGGTGCGCAATTTCTTCATCGGTCGCAACCCGCACCTCGCTCACCCTCAACTCAAAACGCAGTGCCATGCCTGCCAGCGGATGATTGCCGTCCAATACAACCTTGTCGTCGGCAATGTCGGTGATCGTAAAGATCAACGCCTCTTCGCCATCCTCGCCGCCATCGGGCATGCCTTCAAACTGCATGCCGACTTCGAGCGGCGTGGGCAAACGGTTGCGCGGCTCCACCTTGACCAGGTTGGCGTCATATTCGCCGAAAGCGTCATCCGGCTCGACTTGAATCGTCGTTGCAAAACCGGCTTCTTTACCGTCGAGCGTTTCTTCGATTTTCGGCAAGGTATTCTCATAGCCGCCATGCAGATATACCATCGGCTCGCTATTCTCTTCAATCAGATTGCCTTGAGCATCTGATAGTTTGTAGTGCACTGTCACTACCGTGTTTTTGGCAATCTTCATCGTCGATCCTTTCATGTAATCTGACGAATTATACCTTGCACGATGATACCCGTTTCAAAAGTCCTCCGTTTTATATCACTGCCTTATAATGCCCACATGAAGAAACTTACACTCCTGGGCGGTTTGACGCCCGCCCAATTCCTGCATGAATACTGGCAAAAAAAGCCGCTGCTCGTCCGCCAGGCACTGCCCGGCCTGAAACCGGTGCTGTCACGCGAAGCGCTGTTCAAACTGGCGACCGAAGAGAGCGTCGAATCGCGCCTGCTCACCTGTTTTCAGCAAAAATGGCAATTGCAGAACGGTCCGTTCATGCAATTGCCCGCAACTGACAAAAAGGCATGGACATTGCTGGTGCAAGGCGTGAATCTGCACGACGATGCGGCGGACGCGCTTTTGCGGCAATTCAATTTCATCGCCGATGCGCGTCTCGATGATTTAATGATCAGTTACGCCAGCGATGGCGGCGGCGTCGGCCCCCATTTCGATTCGTATGACGTATTCCTGTTGCAAGCCCACGGCCGGCGCCGCTGGCGCATCGGCGCACAGAAAGACCTGAGTATAGTCGATGGCATGCCGTTGAAGATATTGCGCAATTTTCAGCCGATGCAAGAATTTGTGCTGGAGCCAGGCGACATGTTGTATTTGCCGCCCCATTATGCGCACGACGGCGTGGCATTGGGCGAATGCATGACGTATTCAATCGGTTTCCGCGCGCCGGCCTTTCAGGAGCTGGGCGAAGCATTTTTGCAATTCATGGCCGATTCCGTCGAACTGCGGGGCCGCTTTGCCGACCCGGACCTGAAGCCCACCAGGCATCCTGCGGAAATCGGCCGCCCGATGTTGGAAAAAGTGGCTGCCGAATTAAACAAAATACACTTCACCGAAGACGATATCGCGATTTTCCTGGGTGAATATTTGTCCGAACCGAAAGCCTGCACCACCTTCACGCCGCCGCGCCGCCCGCTGACACCTGCGCGTTTTGGGCCAGACATCGCCAAACGAGGGGTAGTTTTGTCGCGCAAAACACAAATGCTTTATCGCGGCAAACATGTCTTTATTAATGGCGAATCGTTCGTTGCGGGCCGTACAGACAAGGCTGCATTATGCCTGTTGGCAGATACCCGACGGTTAGACGGCCCCGATGCGGCTGCCGCCTCCGGGGATGTGAAAGACGCTCTATATACGTGGTATCTGGATGGCTGGCTCAGTGTGGGAACCGGTCGGGCTTAGGGAATCAAAGCGAATCACCGTGACATATTTCACTGTGACATATTCATGAAAACCTGAAAAATGTGGGTTTTTGACCTAAAAGAAACGATATATCTCTCTTTTTACTTACCGAAAAGTAAATGCTTTGCGCAAAATAATCAAAAAACAGCTATAATCGCAAACTAGGAAGCTTTCGTTTTGTGGCATCGCACCATTTTGGTCGAAACACCGGCGAAGACACCCTATCGAGCGATAATTACCGGTAATTATTCATCGCAAAA
>JBIODP010000169.1:0-5491 GCA_044445195.1 Burkholderiales bacterium
ACTATATTCCGGTGGCTGCCGGCAGTTGCGTCGTATTTTCGCGTTCGGTTGCCCTCATTGCCGAAGACCTGAAAGAAGCAAGGCCGACAGTGCTGGTTTCAGTTCCCCGAATCTATGAACGATTCTTCTCCAGGCTGCAGGAACATTTATCGCAGTCGAGCGGCCTGACGCGATTCATGTTTCATTGCGCGCAAACAGTCGGTTGGCGGCGGTTTTGCCGCAAGCAGGGATTGCCGTATGCCAAGCACGGATTTTCTGCGCTCGACTGGTTGGTATGGCCGCTGCTGGAACGCATGGTTGCGCGCACGGTGCTGGCGCAATTCGGCGGACGCCTGCGCGCCGCCGTGAGCGGAGGGGCGCCTTTGTCGCAAACTGTCGCAGAATGTTTTCTCGGCCTTGGGCTGCCGCTGCTGCAAGGTTACGGCATGACCGAAACTTCTCCCGTGGTCGCCACCAACTCGGTTGACGACAATTGGCCAACCACGGTAGGCAAGGCGCTGGACGGCGTCGAGGTCAGGATCGGGGAAAACAACGAGTTGCAGATACGCGCTGCCAGCGTGATGAAAGGTTACTGGAATCGCGACGAGGATACGCGCAAAGCGATGACCGGCGACGGTTGGCTGCGCACCGGAGATCAAGCGGCAATCGAGAGCGGACACATTCGGATTTCGGGCCGCCTCAAGGAAATCATGGTGACATCGACAGGCGAGAAAATAGCGCCGGTCGATCTCGAACTGGCGATCATGGCCGACTCGTTGTTTGAGCAGGCCATGGTGGTTGGCGAAAATCGCCCCTTCATTTCGGCGTTTGTCGTTCTTAACAAGGCATTGTGGCCGGAATTGGCAATTAGGCTGAAGCTCGATCCGTCCGACCCGGCGAGCTTGAATGCGGCCGCGACGCGCGAAGCGCTGATCCAGCGCATCAAGCATGCAACCAAACAATTTCCGTACTACGCGGTGCCGCGAACAGTGTGGGCCACGCTGGATGCATGGACCGTCGAGAACAGCCTGATAACGCCGACGCTGAAATTGAAACGCAACGCCTTGCAAGCACGGCTAAGCGCAGAAATCAATGCGACCTATCATTCAACTTAGAAATAACGTAACCAAGGGTTGCACGTTTCGGCTTGCAACTTTTTTTCCGTTCCGGCGTAAGCCAATGGCCGCTACAACAAAGCCGAGCTTCCATCCTCGTAACATGCATCGAAACAACGCGTGCATGCCGGGCAAAGCATGTGCGCTCTTTTCACTCCGGGCTGCAGCAGCACCAACTGCAACAGAGTCGTTTTGCACTCGGGGCAGATTTCCCGCATCTCTCCGGCAATCACGAAGTCGTGTCCCAGGTAACCTTCACTCATCAGTACGCCCTCGACGATATCGCAAGGGTCAAGCTCGTTAAGGGTCAAGGGGATTTTCTGGCTTCGCCGCTTGTCTTGGAATGGACCTATACCTGAACCGGTCGTATTGTTCGCATCGTATTTGCTCACTTTTTGCTCCTTATTCCTTATGTATCGCGAGGCGGCAACCACGCAACACTCATGAAGTTCAGCTAAAGATTGCTTTCCGAAACAATCTTCCATTGCGCGCCTTCACGCGCCCAGTATTGACGCTTGCGAATCACTTGCCGATTCTTGCCGATCATGGCTTCTTGGGTGAAGGTGCCGACTATCATGTCTTCTGACCCGGGATAGAGGAAAAAAGTGGCGTCTTTCAAGTTGAGCCGCAAACTGGTCCCTGGCAGGTAATGGGGTTGCTTGCCGAACCATGTGCCCAAATCTTCGCCGAGAGACGATTTGAAACGGCGCGAATAATTGGATAGCAAGAGCGGCGCATTCAGGCTCTCGACATCGTGGCGCCACATGTCGACCAGCTTGAATGCCGTATTGCGCTCGGCGCCCCATTTGGCTTTGCTGACAAATTCGACATGGTCGGCAATCACGACCGGCGTCTTGCCGATTTCCACCGACCCAACCAACTTGTGCAAATCGGGGTTGCTTAAGACGACACAACCATCCGACGACAGCGGCGGCCGGCTAAAGCTGTCTGACGGCGTGCCGTGCAACCAGATACCCGATCCGCTACGGCCATTTATCTTGTCCCATTCGTTCGGATAATTGATCGGCAACGCACCGGCCCCATAAAAATCGGGAAGCCGCGCACCCGATAGCCTGCCGGTAATGTAATAAACGCCGAGCGGTGTTTTCTGGTCGCCTGCCCGCAGCTTGTTGATTCCCAATTTTCCCTGGCTGATGTAATAATCGGTGACGTACTTCAACTGGCCGCCCAGATTTTCATACACATACATCCGCGAGTGCCGGGTATCGACAATCAACACGTGTTTTTGGTCTGGTCGCAGCTGCAGCACCGAACGGGGAACCAAACCCGGGTCAGGCCTTTCCCGCAAGGAATTCAAATGCGCTATCGCTTCTTCGCGTAAATTCTTCAGCTTGTCTTGCGGTCCGTTGGGGACGTCGCCAAAGGTAGAAACGACATGCGTGCTCATCATCAGCAAATCGCCGTGTATCAGTTGACCAAGGCGGAAATTTGGATAGGCGTCAACCAGGCGGTCGGCTTTGGCTTGCGCCGCCCGCAAATGATAGTTGGCAAGATCCTTGTAAATATCACTCAGCAATATTTCAGGGTCAGGTTTGGCAAGCGCGCTGCCATTCCGTTCATTATTTTGCGAGCTGTTCTGCACGCCTTTCTGAAATTTAACAAATGCAGACGCGGTTCCGCTAGCGCCTGCCAGTGCAATAATCAAGCCCAGAAAAAAGGTCTGCCCGATGGCGCCCTTTGGCCGATATTTAAGTTGAGTGCGCAACATCAGCTTCCTGTACGCTCCTGCTTGATCTGCCATTTACCGCCGTCTCTGATTAAAGACAGCACCTTGCGACTATCGGCTTTCAAGCGATCGGACACATAAATCTGGCGGAATTTCACGGTTGCCGTGTTGCCGGATACTCTGACTTGCGGCGCTTCAATCCTCACCTCGATGTGACCTTTTCCTTCAATGCGTTGGTGCCGTTCTTCAGCCCACGCCTTATGTGATTCGCCCTTCGGCGTTTCAAAATCGTTGCTATAGAAATTCAGGTAGGACTTGACATCCTGTTCGCTCCAGGCTTTGGCCCAATGATGAACCGTCGACAAAATCTCCTCGTTGTCGTCACTGGCCGCCACTGCCTTCGGTGCCTGTTTTGCGGGCTTCGCAGGTTTTTCCGGTTCCGGCGCGACAGCCGATTTCTGCACTGGCACTGGCGACACGGAAGGTGAAGGAGCAGCAGCGGCGACCGTTACGGCCGCAGGCTTGGCAACCGCAACGGGTTTGGCATTGAGCGCGGTATTGCCTGTCAAGGTGCGCAACATAGTCAATTTGGATTTGGCGGCGGCATTGCCGGAATCGAGCTGCAAGGCTTTATCGTACGCCTGGCTGGCTAATTTGGCGTGGATGTCGCCCAGATTTTCATAGGCGGTGGCATAAGCCGGATTGGTGCGTATCGCCGCATCGAGCGCCTGCCGTGCCTTGTCATATTGGCCGCTCGCTGCATACAGCACGGCAAGGTTGTTATACGGTTCAGGCAACTCCGGAAAATCCTGGGTCAGTTTGGTAAAAATCACGATAGCTTCGTCCGACTTTTTCTGTTCCGTCAGAATGACCCCTTTCATAAACCGCATTTCCGCATCGCGCGGATGCTTGGCCAGAAAGTCGTTTGCCATGGACAATGCCTCAGGATATTGGCCTGCGCGCACCAATTTATTGACACCGGCAATGTCATCCGCATGCGCGGGAAGAACAGCAAACACGGCGATCAACAAACCGAGCAAATTGGGGGTGAGACCTCGACCGAAACTGCGGCCGGCAGTAGCAAACCCGGCAAACGGTTTATTCATTAGATGGCCCAGTCTGGAGCGGAGCGTAGAACGGAGAAAAAGTGGCATGATTTTTATCATTTAAATTTTTGTGCAAAATGTGTATGTTACACCTTCTATATTGAATCCAGCGCATCCTGATTTGCGCCATTTCATCGTTTGCGCCATATGAGGATCGATTACAACACCTTTCGGCGGTTAATGGCGGCGTCCAACCCAATATCGGTTTTTCGGCTATCCTTGCTCGACATTTGTTGCGCGGCGCCTGGCCCGATGCACGGTCCGACACCAACTACGATACCCAATCGATAAGGAATACCATTGAGCGCTTTGCTAAAATCCCGCCTTGCATCATTGGCCAACGGCGCCTATCGCCCCCTGCTTGCGCAGGGTTTGCATGGCATTGAACGCGAAACCTTACGGGTCGACAGACACGGCCATCTGGCTGCCACGCCGCATCCGCAGGCACTCGGCTCTGCGCTGACCAACCCGCAGATCACCACCGATTATTCCGAATCGCTGCTTGAACTCATTACGCCGGCCGAAACCGATATTGCCGTCGCCTTGACGAAACTGGATGCCATTCACCGCTTTGTCTATTCGCAACTGGGCGAAGAGCTGTTATGGAGCGAGTCCATGCCATGCCGCTTGCCGGACGAGGATCAAATCCCGATCGCCTGGTACGGCACCTCGCATATAGGCATGCTCAAACACGTCTACCGGCGCGGCCTGGCATTGCGCTACGGCAAAGCCATGCAATGCATCGCCGGCATCCATTACAACTATTCGCTTTCCGAAGACCTGTGGCGCTTACTGCAGAGCAACGAGCAGGCGCCGGGTTCGGCCATGCACTTTCAGTCGGAAAGCTATATCGCGCTGATCCGTAATTTCCGTCGCTATAGCTGGTTGCTGATGTATCTGTTCGGAGCGTCGCCGGCCCTTTCGGCCCACTTTCTGCGCGAACAGCCGCACCAGTTGGAAAAACTGTCTGACGATACCCTTTATCTGCCTTATGCAACCAGTTTGCGCATGAGCGACCTGGGCTATCAAAATAAGGCGCAAGCCGGGCTGATGCCAGTATACAACACGCTGCAGGAATACATGAAGGGCCTTGCCAATGCGGTTCGACAACCGTATCCGCCCTATGAAGATCTGGGCACGCGGCGAAACGGCGAATGGGTGCAGATCAACACCAATGTGTTGCAAATCGAAAATGAATTTTATGCCACCATCCGCCCCAAGCGCATCATTCATACCGGAGAGCGCGCCATTGAAGCGCTGTGCGCGCGCGGTGTCCAGTATATCGAAGTACGCTGCATGGACATCGATCCGTTCGAACCGATGGGAATCAGTTTGCAGACGTCGCGCTTTCTGGATGCATTCCTTCTGTTCTGCGCGCTGGACGACAGCCCATTGACCAACGAAGCCGAAGACCGGCAAAACGTCGAAAATTTCGCCTGTACCGTCAAACAAGGCAGACGCCCGGGACTACACTTGCAGCGTCGGGACAACACTATATCGTTGCAAAGCTGGGGCCTGGAATTGCTGGATAACATCAGTGTGGCCGCCGAGGCGCTTGATGCGCAACGTGGCGACCGGGTCCATGCCGAGGCGCTCAAGGCCCA
>JBIODP010000170.1:0-5478 GCA_044445195.1 Burkholderiales bacterium
CCTGGCAACGCGTGCGCCATATCTGAAGCTATTTGAAGAAGATGCGCTGCAATTGCGCAATCGCAATATGAGAGAATTTAGGTTTGAAGGCGCCGGGGAACTTGAAGTCGCGCGCACCGGGATCATTTTCAGGCACATCTGCAAGCGCTGAACTCGATAACTCATTGCGATTGAGGTCAACATGACAAGAACCCAAAACATCCCGATTGTCCCGCTGAAAAACATATGATCGGAGAACATATGACCTCCTGCTTTGACTTTGGGCCGGCAAAATCCATTTCATTGCCGCGTGATCGAATTCTAGTTCCCGCTTGAGAATAAGCTATGAGGTGAATACAGTATTTCGACGGGTATCAATTGCTACTGCTGACCCGCTCCAAAACGGCCTCATTGCCGGGGTATACGATGATAATGAACTGCAGAAGAACATCTGCACCGAACTCATGTACCTGGTTCTGTTCTTCCCGATATCCTCAAATGCCATTCCCCTATGACATATATCAACTCATCGTCTGCCTTAACGCAGGAACTCCCTCAAACTGGTGATGGATAAAACTAAACTCGGAATATGCGTGCGCGCACCCTGCAACTCAATACTCGATTTTCGCAGGTTGAGCTTCCGCTGTAGTTTCCATAACCATTATGTTGTGTAACAGCTCATCGGACTTGGCAAAGCCTTCAATACGCAGCCACGGTTTCCCCGGAGCAGAACGAATCAATGTCACCGGATTGTGCTGCATCTTGTCACCCCGGTAGACATTGAATGCCTGCTGGGCCGCGATGCTTGCTTCCAATGTGCCGGTATAAAAATCCCATTCTTTGCCCGCACTGAATTTTTGGGCATATTTGGTTAATACTGCCGGTGTATCCTGTTCGGGGTCTACCGAAACCGAAACGATGTGTATCCGGTTCCGCCAGTCGCCGAGCTTATCCTGCAGTTCCGAAAGCGTGTGGCTGGCCAGAGAGCAAGTTGTGGTGCAGGACGTGTACATGAAATTCATGAGAACCGGACGTCCGTCGTTCAACTCATCTGCAAAAGAAACCGTCTTTCCGTCGTTCCGCACCAGTTGCACCTGAGGCAATTTGTATTCCACCATTTGCGATGTCGTTTTTTCCATCATCTGCATCATGTGGTGGTGGTCATGCATGGTTACAGCATCCTCAGGTTCTGCGCAAAAAACCGGGGTGCTCAAACCCGACGCGAAAAAGGCGATTACGACAAATAGTTTGGAAAATGTTTTCATTTTTCGTGCCTCCTTACTCAAATCTAAGTTCCAGCGAGGCTATAATTACTCATTTCGATCTGTCACTCAGTATCCCGATCAAAGTCTATGCGCGACATCAACAAATATCTGTGGGTGGAATACTGTATTTTCCAAATCAAAAACCCTACCTTTGCTTATCTTGCGTTTGCCCCGTGCTCGTGTATTCCTAGCACATGTCCAACAGTCCCTTTTCTATGGCGTAAGCAGTCAAATTCGATGCGTTGTGCAAATTAAGCTTCTTCATCAGATTGGATCGGTGTTTTTCAACCGTCTTCACGCTTAAGCTGAGAAATTCAGCGATATGCTTGTTGGCATGTCCTTCCGCGACCAGCTTGAGAATTTCACGCTCGCGAAAGGTCAGCGTATCCCATGCGCTCGCAACGCTGGTTAAGCCACCCGGTTTCAGATAACCGTTGATCACTTTTTCCGATATGTCCGGACTGAGATAGGTCTTGCCATTGAGGATGCTGTGAATTGCGACGCTCAACTCGTTATGCGTGGCATCCTTCAGGATGTATCCGTCGGCCCCCGCCTTCAGGCTTTCGTGAATATATTCGTCAGTCTTATGCACAGTCAGTACCAGCACCTTGGTGTCGGGCAATAACATTTTGATGGCCCGCGTCGCCTCAATGCCATTCATGCCCGGCATATTCAAATCGGTCAGGATCAGATGCGGCATTAACTTGATGGCCATCTTGATCGCATCGCGACCATTGTCCGATTCGCCGACAACTTCCAGATCCTCGTCCTGCGCCAATAACATTCGCAATCCGGCCCTGAGCAGGGTGTGATTTTCAACGATCATAATGCGACGTTTTCCGTTCATGGTTGCTCCATTATTTCGCTGTGCGCATTTACGGTTTCATTGTCCCTGGTGTGACTGAAACTGTGTCCACGACAGATATTGGCGCGGAAGCTGCTGCAAATCTCGCCGAGATCATGAATACCCAATCCGAATATTTCATTTTTCCCTCGAAACCCTGGTCGGCCAGACTGAAATTGGTTTTCTTCGCCGGTTCATCCTCGGATGCACTATGCACGCCGAAAATCTCGCCGTTTGGCCCCTTGAGCAATTCCCAATTGCTGCTCTTGGTTACCGGATCAAGATAGATTTTTCTAAGATACCGTTTCGTTGCCGGATATCGCGGGTCTTTCAGCAAATCTTCCAGACTTGTCGGGAGCCGTCCTCCCGCCCCCGGTGACTGGAGGTAGTACATGTTGATGGCATTGCGGATCTGGCTTCCGGCAAAAAGCAGTTCCTGCTCGTTTTCGCGCTTGATCGCCGTATTCCAGACTTCCCAGGTCGAAATGAACCCCATGCTCAGGATGGCAATAAATATGAGCAGCGCAATGTAGGTAAAACCGTGCGCATCCATTTTCCGGCCATGTCCAAAACGTTCCTCCATATCGTCCACCCTGTATTTCGTTCAATAACCCATCTACCAATCTTTGTACGCCGTGCCATCCATTCCCTTGTCCGGCGAACCGCTTTTTATGTCGAAAACTTCCCCCTTATCCGCAGACTCCGGAGGAATGACCGTCCATGTTGTGGTGCTGTCTGTAATAGGATCAAAAGGGATGCTGCGCAAATATTTTTTGGTCACAAGATCGGCCAGGACATCAGGATACTTGCCGTTGTCGCCAAAATACTTCTCTATTGCCTGCCTTGTCGTAATCAGGTTCTCCCGCAATACCGCCTCCTTGGATTTGTCCACACTTTTGAAATAGCGCGGAGCCGCAATACTCAGCAGCAATGAGATGATCGCCATGACCACCAGCAATTCGATCAGCGTAAAGCCATTGCGCAAAGGACGCCGCGTCATTTGAAAACTCCTCACCAGTCCTTGTAGGGAACACCGTTTAGTCCGACGTCGGTTGCCAGCGAATAAACATCAAACACGTCGTCGCCTTCATCGGGCGCATCGGGAGGACTCGCGTAACTTCGTTTGCCCCAGGTATCTTCATCCGCTTTGCCCGAATCCTGATTCATCGGATCGCGGGGAATACGCCGCAGGAAATATATTTTGCTGTCCCGGTTCGGACTCTTCTCGTCCGTCACGCCCTCCACCAGCGCTTTCAATTGCGGCGGATAGCCGGATTTACCTATCTCTGCACGAATTCGTCCCTCAACTACTGCCTGTTTATATGCATCCAACGCGGTTCGAATTTCCCGCAACGCCACACGCAATTCGTGTTCGTGATCACGTTTGACTACCAGCTCAGTCATTGGCAGCACCAAAGTCGCCAGCAAGCCCACGATCGCAACCGTGATTGCGAGTTCGATGAACGTGAATCCGTTCACGCGCGCGACATTTGGCCCGCTCATTTGCTCACCGCGATCGCGTAGGGCGCAGGCGCGCTATAAGCCAGGCGTCCACCAGCGTGAGTTGGCTCAATCCGGCTCAGTGTTATCTGCGATTGTGAAGCTGCGCCTATGGCCTCCAGCGTCAGGGTGACAACACTGCCCTCTCCTGTGGCGCCGTTCGCGCTACGCCCCGCCAAGTTGACTTCCACCTGCCCGCTCGCCTGGTTGATGGTCTGGGTCAATTTCGACTGAATGTTGCTTTTCTGCATGATGTTTCCTTCAACCACATTGACTGCCTTGAATACCGCAGGATCGAAATTCACCATCAAACCGACATTGTTCATCCCCAGCACAGACTGCGTATTGAGGGTCAGATTGATCAAGTCACCTACCTTTGCCTGGGTGGGCCCTTGCCAGGAAAGAATCAACGGTGGCGGCGTTGCCGCTACTGGTGTTGCTGCTGGCGGTAGCGTTGCTGCAGCGGGAACAGGCACAGCTATTGGCGGCACCACCGGATGGATTGCTGCCGTTGATCCGGTAGTACTTGCTCCAATAGGTTTCAATATCATCTGGTTTTCGCTCAGGGTTGCCTCGGTACCGGACCAGTATTCCGTTTCCCGGGCATCTGAATGTCTGGGCCTGCCAACGACATGAGGCGTAATGGAAAGTACGATTTCTGTTTTGGTGTTGTTGTCTCCGTGATCCGCGAACAAGTGCCCCACGATCGGCAATTGGCCGAGTCCGGGAATTTTGCTTGCGTTGGCGCGATCCTCGTTGTCAATCAGCCCGGCGAGTATCTGTGTTTCCCCATCCTTTAGTTGCAACAGGGTCGAGGCATTGCGCGTACTGACTTGGTAGGCAACGGTTCCGGATATTGGATTTGTAACTGTGTTCCCAAGGGTGCTTACTTCCAAGGCGATCTTGATGGCAACCTCGTTATCGAGGTGAATATCGGGTTCCACTTCCAGTTTCAAACCGACGTCCAAGTACTGCACGCTACCGGTCACCACGGGTAGCCCTGTCGAAACCGGTGTTACGGCGTTCGTTATCACCGGGACCCGGTCGCCGATCATGATCTTGGCTTTTTCGCGATTGCGGGCCCTGATGCGCGGGCTCGCCAAAATATTGGTGTCCGCATCCTGCAGCATGAGATCGAGCGTTACTCCGGGTGCCGGACTTGCGGTAATCGTGCCTTGATTCTGGCTTCTCAAATCCCGGAGAGTCGTTCCTGTCGTTTGCAGTGTGAGTGTGCTGGGCCATTTGATCCCGAGTTGATCCAAACGGTTGCGACTTACCTCAAGCACCTCAACCTCCATCATCACCTCCGGTTCCGGAATATCCTGGTCCGTGATCATTTTTTCAGCCAGGCGGATAGCCTCCGGCGTATCGCGAATAACAATGGAATTGGTCTTCTCGTTGATAAATGTGTCTTTTGTTTTCAATAATGCTTTGATCATTGTCAGCATTACTTTGGGATCGGCGTTGTTCAGGTGGAAGCTCCTGACTTTCAGATCCTGGTAATCCTTGTTTTTTTCCGGCGTATTTGGATAAATGAAGACCGTGTTGTCATTGAGTATCTTTTTTTCCAGCTGGTTTTGCAGCATGATCAGATCGATGGTGTCTTCCACCGAGGTATCCTTGACGAATATCGAGGTTTTGAGGTCCGGCCTTACATCTTTATCGAGCAGTACATTGACACCACTGGCGCGCGATAAGGCCTCGAATACCATCTTGACACTGGCATCCCTGAACTCCAGCGTGACGGGTTTCCTGAACTTTGCAGTAAGCGAAGGGCCGGCAGACTTCTCTCTTTCTATCGCTTCATCTATTTTGCGTTGCATCGCGAGTGCTTCAGCCTGTTCCGGATTTTCCTGCAGTACCGGTCGCAGGGCATCTCGCGCGGCATCC
>JBIODP010000171.1:0-5467 GCA_044445195.1 Burkholderiales bacterium
GAATTATCCTCCAAGACGCAAACCAATGGCTCAAAAGTTGCTTTCAGGCGGGCTCGAATTTGATCCAGACGATTATTCATTTCTGATTTTCCAGGTATTTTGACAGGAATATGCTCTGGCAAATGACAAAAACAAACATCAGGCCCATGCCTCCAAACAGCTTGAAATTGACCCATGCGGCGAGATTATCCTGAAACAGGACGAAGGCAACGAACAGATTGATCAGACCCATCGCAGTAAAAAATCCGATCCAGGCAAAGTTAAGACGCTGCCACACTTGATCGGGCAGGGTAATTTGTTTTTCCATCATGGTCCGTATGACGTTTTTCTTGAGAACAAGTTGGCTCAGCAACAGCGCTACGGCAAAACACCAATACAGGACGGTTGGCTTCAATTTAATGAATTTTTCATTGTTGAAGTAGATCGTCAGACCGCCGAAAAAAACGATCACGGCCAGCGATATCCACAGCATGGCATCGACTTTCTTGCGGCGTATCAACAGAAACCCAATTTGCGCAGCAGTTGCAATAATGGCAATTGCTGTGGCGAGCAACACCGGCGCTTGGGTAGCGGATACCGAGCCGCCGGCAATAAAGCCGGATAGATAGTGGTTGACCAGATCATGCGCGGCGCCGGGGTGGGCATCGCCCCACTTGAACATCGCGAAAAAAAGAATGACCGGGAATAAATCGAACAAAAACTTCATGTGGTTGGATAACTTTCTTTAAATTGGCGAAAATTGCAAGGATGCCGAATTAATGCAATAACGCAGCCCCGTCGGTGGAGGGCCATCCGGAAACACATGCCCCAAATGGGCATCGCAAACATTGCAAATGATTTCTGTACGCCGCATGCCGTGGGTATTGTCGCTCAACTCGCGCACGTTTTCAGGGTTGAGCGGTTTGAAATAGCTGGGCCAGCCGCAACCCGAGTCGAACTTGGCGTCGGATTCGAAGAGCGGCGTGCCGCAGCATACGCAGGTGTAGACGCCATGCTCGTGATGATCCCAATAGCACCCTGTGAACGCTTGTTCTGTTTCCGCCTGGCGGGTAACGCGGTATGAAAGCGGTTCGAGCGCAGCGCGCCATTCTTGGTCGGTCTTGGTCACTTTGTTTGTCATGATGAACAACTCACTTCCAGTTCGTCAGCCCAGTCTGGCGGAATGGCTGCATAATGGTCATTTTCCGCTTGCTCGTCAAATGGTTTTTCGAGAACCTTGAGCAAATGCCCGATTTCAGAAAAGTCCTTATTTTGCGCCTTTTCTATTGCGATTTGCGCCAGATAGTTGCGCAAGACGTATTTGGGATTCACCCTGTGCATCCCATGCCTGCGTTCAACATCGGTGCCGGATTCCTGCTTCAGGCGGTCGCGGTATTGCAGCGCCCAGGCGTCGAACGCTGACCGGTCGATGAACAGATCGCGCAAAGCGTCATCTGCCGCCGGGTTTTCAATTTGCAGATCGCCGAGCCGGCGGAAAAATAGCGTGAAATCGACATGGCTACCTTGGAGGGCGGCAAACATTTGCTCAATCAATACCGCATCTTCCCTCTGCGTGGATTGCAATCCCAATTTGGCATGCAGCAATTGGTCCAGTTTTGCGGCAAATTCAGGTTGGTAGCATCGTAGTGCCCGAACCACCTCATCCTCGTCGCCAATCAGCGGCAGCAGTGCTTGACCCAGTGCATAGCAATTCCATAAACCTACCTCCGGTTGCATGCTGTAGGAATAACGCCCATCCGCGTCGCTGTGATTGCAGATATGCTGCGCGTTGAACGCTTCCATAAAGCCAAACGGGCCATAATCAAGCGTCAAGCCGAGGATCGACATATTGTCGGTGTTCATTACACCGTGCATGAAGCCGACGGCTTGCCATTGCGCAATCAACTGCGCGGTGCGCCGCGTTACTTCGGCCAGCATCGCGTAGTAAGGATTAGGTTGGGCGCGCAATGCAGGGTAGTGGCGATCGATGACGTAGTCGGCCAGCGTCTTCAAATTATCGTTATGCTCAGCATAGAACCAATGTTCAAACGAACCGAAGCGCACAAAGCTGGGAGCCATGCGGGTTGCTACGGCGGTCGGCTCGAGCGCTTCGCGCATCACCAGTTTGTCGGAGCCGGTTACGCACAGCGCGCGCGAGGTCGGGATGCCTAGCGCCGCCATGGCCTCCGAACACAGAAATTCACGGATAGAAGAGCGCAAGACTGCACGACCGTCCCCCATCCGCGAGTACGGCGTCAATCCGGATCCTTTCAATTGCAGTTCCAACGTGCCGGGCGCAGGCGAACCGGGGGCCGGCGTCTCGCCCAGTAAAATTGCCCGGCCATCCCCCAATTGTCCGGCCCACACGCCAAATTGATGGCCCGAATAAACGGCTGCCAAAGGTTTGGAACCCGGCAAAACCTGATTACCGGTAAACACTTGCACAAAGTTTTCATCGGCAAACGCGATGGGGTCAAGCTGGATCAATGCTGCGGCCGATGGACTGGCGCCGACCAGATAGGGGGCTGGCAGCGGCGTCGGCATCAGCCTGGTATAAAACGACGGCGGCAAATCGGCAAATGAATTGCTGAGCGCAAGCCCATCCAGCCCATGCGCTGAGGTCGGTAATGGCGCATTCATGCCAACACCTTCAACAGTCTGGAACATGGCGCAGTATAATTTGCTGCCCAGTTCTTATTAGGGTGGTAATTCGGCATATAAAATAGTGAAATTGGCAATTCGAAACCGCGTGTTTGCAAGCACTGAAATTGAAGCAGGATATTCCAACTTGTATTTTGACAGAGAAGTGAAAATTGCGCATGAATGCATCTGAGATGCCATTACCGAATGCGGTACCGGCTTGACTACCCCGCCTGATCATTTGAAAAATCGCTTGACGAATTACTGGACACGGTCGCGCATTTTATTATGGGGACTCGGACTGTGCGCGCTAATTGGGTTGCCGATTGCCGTTTTGATCGGTTACGTCTATCTGGTGGTGATACCGAATTTGCCAACACTTGAGTCGGTGACCGACTATCGCCCCAAAATTCCGTTGCGTATCTATACATCCGATAAGGCGCTGATCGGGGAGTTCGGCGAAGAGCATCGCCATTTCGTGCCGATCAAGGAGATGCCCGATGTCATGAAAAAGGCATTGCTGGCGACAGAAGATGCGCAATTCTATGAACACGGCGCAATCGATGCAAAAGGCATGGCGCGTGCGGCACTGTCCGACCTGACCTCTTTTTCGGCGCGGGAGGGGGCGGGCACTATTACGATGCAAGTGGCGCGGGAATTTTTCCTGACCAAGAAAAAAGATATTTTTCGGAAAGTGACCGAGGTGGTGCTTTCCTACCGGATAGAAGCGGCGCTTTCCAAGGATCAGATTCTTGAGTTGTACATGAACCAGATATATCTGGGGGAACATGCATTTGGATTCGGCAGTGCAGCGGAAGCTTATTTCGGCAAGCCGATTGCGAATATTACGCTTGCCGAGGCTGCCATGCTGGCAGGTTTACCGAAAGGGCCGTCGACCAACAACCCGATAGTCAACCCCAAACGGGCGAAGCAGCGCCAGCAACATGTACTGGAACGCATGCACGACCTGCAGTGGATTTCCGACGCGGAATATAAACAGGCAACGCACGAAGCCTTGCACCTGAACGCGAGCGGTCAAAGTTTTACCACGCATGCCGAATATGCAGCTGAACTTGTGCGGCAAGTAGTCTACAAACAGTTTAAGGAAGAGGCTTACACCCACGGCTACATCGTCTACACCACGCTGAAAAAAGCCGATCAGGATGCGGCCTATGAGGCGGTGCGGCGCAACGTCATAGACTACGATCGCCGTCATGGTTATCGCGGACCGGAAGCATTCATCGAGCTGCCTGCAGCCGAAGAGGAGCGCGAGGACGCCATCGAAGAAGAGTTGCAGAAGCATCCGGGCAGCGGCAATCTGCTGCCTGCCATGGTCGTGGCGGCATCCCCCAAACTAGTGCGCGCCGAAATGGCGTCGGGCGAGATCATCGAAATCAGCGGGGAGGGCTTGCATTTTGCTGCTTCGGGTTTGACTCAGGCGGCCGCAGCACAGAAGAAAATCCGGCCCGGCGCGGTGATTCGCGTTAGCCAGGAGGCGCACGGTAAATGGGCAATCGGCCAGTTGCCGGAAGTGTCGGCGGCGTTCGTGTCGCTCGACGCTGGGGATGGATCGTATAAGGCATTGGTCGGCGGTTTCGATTTCAACCTCAACAAGTTCGATCATGTGAGCCAGGCGTGGCGCCAGCCGGGTTCCGCATTCAAACCGTTCATCTATTCGGCGGCACTGGAAAAGGGTTTTTCACCGGCGACCTTGATTAACGACGTGCCGTTAACCGTCACCACGGCGGAAAGCGGCGGCCCGCTCTGGGAACCAAAGAACGATGACGGTTTCGATAATGCGCCGATCACCATGCGCACTGCATTGGCAAAATCGAAAAATGTGCCTTCGATTCGCATCTTGCGTGCCATCACGCCGCAATACGCTCAAACTTACGTTGCCCGATTTGGCTTCGATTCCACCAAGCAGCCCGTCAACCTGACCATGGTGCTTGGTACCGGCTCGGTGACGCCGCTGCAGATGGCCGGAGCCTACGCGGTGTTTGCCAATGGCGGCTATCAGGTTTCGCCGTACATGATTAAAAAAGTGATGGATATCCACGGCGCCGTGTTTTCCGAGGCAAAGCCGACGCACGCCGGGCAGGAGAGCGAACGCGTCATCGATCCGCGCAACGCATTCGTGATGGACAGCATGCTGCAGCAAGTGGTGCGCACCGGCACCGGCGCCATGGTGACGCAAAAACTCGGTCGCCCGGATCTTGCCGGCAAGACAGGGACCACCAGCGAGGCCATCGACGGCTGGTTTGCGGGCTATAGCGGCAATCTGGTAGCGGTCTCCTGGATGGGGTATGACGACCCGAAATCGCTGGGAAGCCGCGAATTCGGCGCGACCTTGGCGCTACCTGCCTGGATCGACTACATGCACACGGTATTGCAAGGCAAACCGATTTTCCAACGTGCGACGCCGGACGGCGTAGTGCAGAACGACGGCGACTGGATGTTCAATGAATTTATCAATAGCGGCGCAGTAAAAATACTGGGGCAGGAGGATGCACCTGCCCCGGCACCTGCTATCCCGCCCTCAACCGATACGCCGTCAAATGGTGAGCAGGATAAAGAGAGCGACAAGGAGAGGGAGAAAGCTATCGATTTGTTCAAGGGCGGCGGATAATCTTAAGCGGCGGCATCGTGTTGCATCGTGTGATTAACCGCCAGGAAACACCATGGCGTGCGTATCAGCTCTTCCGCCTCTTCAGCGGTAACCGGCGGCGAGAAAATATATCCTTGCCCAAGTTCACATCCGAGTGCCTGGAGTTCGGCAATATGCTCCTGAGTCTCCACGCCTTCAGCGATCGTATCCAGGTTCAGCGTTTGCGCCAGTGCCAGAATC
>JBIODP010000172.1:0-5454 GCA_044445195.1 Burkholderiales bacterium
ACCGTCACGCGAATATCGTCGCCCATATTATCGTCGTAGGCAATACCTTGCGCAATCGATGCGTCGGGTGCAGCGAACGCGCGAACCGTCGCCATCACTTCCTTGATTTCCTTGCCCTTGAGGCTACGGCTGGCCGTGACATTCACCAGCACACCGCGTGCGCCTGACAGATCGATGCCGTCCAGCAACGGCGAAGCGACCGCTTGTTCGGCCGCGATGCGCGCGCGATCGACTCCGGAGGCAGTCGCGGTTCCCATCATGGCTTTCCCCTGCTCGCCCATGATGGTCTTGACATCGTTAAAGTCGACATTGATGTGGCCCGGCACGTTGATGATTTCGGCAATCCCGGCAACGGCATTGTTGAGAACGTCGTCGGCATGCTGCAGCCATTCGATCATGCTGTCGTCTTCGTAGATTTCCTCCAGCTTTTCATTCAGAATGATGATCAGCGAATCGACATGCAGCGACAATGCTTCCAGCCCTTCATCCGCAATATCCATGCATTTTTGGCCTTCATACGAAAATGGCTTGGACACCACGGCAACGGTCAGCGCGCCTTGCTCTTTGGCAATCTGCGCGACAATCGGCGCAGCGCCGGTACCCGTGCCGCCCCCCATGCCGGCGGCAATGAACACCATATGCGCGCCGCGCAATGCGTCTTCGATGCGCGAACGCGATTCTTCCGCCAGTTGCCTGCCGACGGCCGGTTTCATGCCGGCGCCCAAGCCGGTGTCGCCGATCTGAATAATGTTATGCGCTTTAGACAGTTTAAGTGCCTGCGCATCGGTGTTGGCGGCAATGAACTCCACTCCGCAGACACCCTTGTTGATCATATGCTGCACCGCATTACCTCCGGCGCCGCCGACCCCAACGACCTTGATTACGGTTCCCACTGCTGCATTATCGAGCATATCGATTTCCATAAAGACTCCATAAAGTGTGCAGTTTTCAGTCGATAGTCATCGCGCGATGTGGCGACTAGCGAATGCTAACTACGGGGTTAATACAAAATTTACAAAAATTCACAAAAATTCACAAAAGCCGACCGCTTGATGCCTCTAAAAATTTCCCAAGAACCATTCCTTCATGCGCTGCCAGACTGCCTTCATCGTTCCATCCTGCCGGGTGACGACGTAGCCGCGCAAATACTGCTTCTTTGCTTCCAGAAGCAACCCCAAAACCGTCGCATACCGCGGGCTGCGCACCACATCCGCCAGTTGTCCGCTATATTCCGGCGTACCGAGACGTGCCGGCTTCAGAAAAATATCCTCCGCCAACTCGACCATGCCGTGCATCATGGCCGATCCACCTGTTAATACAATGCCGCTGGACAACACTTCTTCGTAGCCGGACTCCCGCACTACCTGATGCACCAACGCGAACAACTCTTCGACCCGTGGTTCGATCACCGCTGCCAGCGCCTGGCGCGACAAGGAACGTGGACTACGATCACCCAGTCCCGGCACCTCCAGCGATTCGTCCGGATCGGCCAGCACCTGTTTCGCAACACCGTAGCGCACTTTTATTTCCTCGGCCTCCGACGTCGGGGTACGCAGCGCCATCGCGATGTCGTTGGTAATCTGGTCTCCGGCAATCGGAATCACGGCAGTATGGCGAATCGCTCCTTCGGTAAAAATCGCAACGTCGGTAGTGCCGCCTCCCATGTCGATTAGCACGACTCCCAACTCTTTTTCGTCCGCTGTCAACACTGCATCGGCAGAGGCCATCGGCTGCAGGATAAGGTCAGAAACTTCCAGTCCGCAGCGCCGAACGCATTTTACGATATTCTGGACCGCAGAAACTGCCCCGGTGACGATATGAACCTTCACTTCCAGCCGAATGCCGCTCATGCCGATCGGTTCGCGCACGTCTTCCTGATTGTCGACGATAAATTCCTGCGGAACCGTATGCAGCAATTGTTGATCGGTCGGAATATTAACTGCCTTGGCAGTCTCGATCACCCGGGATACGTCCGCCGCAGTGACCTCCTTGTCCTTGATCGCAACCATCCCGCTCGAATTGAAACTGCGGATGTGACTGCCGGCTATTCCGGCATAGACATTCCTGATTTTGCAATCGGCCATCAATTCGGCCTCTTCCAGCGCGCGCTGGATGGATTCGACGGTCGCTTCGATGTTGACGACGACACCCTTTTTGAGTCCTTTCGACTCGTGCTGGCCCAGTCCGATGACCTCGTGGCGACCGTTAGGCATCACCTCGGCAACCACGGCAACTACCTTCGAAGTTCCGATGTCGAGGCCGACAATCAAATTTTTTGCGTCTTTTGTCATATCGTTCCGCTTACTTTGTTTTACCATCCAACCCGAATGCCAACCCTCTTGCCCGCAGTGCCAAGCCATTCGGATAACGTGTATCGACACTTTCAATCCGATTCTGCAAACCCGCCATTAACTTTGGATAAATCCCTACCAATCGACCGACACGCTCGTCCAACGTCGTACTGCTTTGCTCCCGCCCTAACTCAACCGTCATGCCGTTGTCCAGCTTGACCGTCCAGGCATAACGACTGGATAACTGTACCGAATCGGGCTTGAGACCGATCGGCGCAAACCAGTCGCTTAATTGCCTGAAACGGAAAACGACTTCTTTTTCGCTCCCATCCGGACCTGCAAATTTAGGCAATGCGCCGTCCTCCTCCGCTTCGGCAAGATTGGCCGTAAACACATCTCCCCTGACCGACAGCAAGCGACCATCGTCGCCCCAGGTTCCTAATGTCGCATGTTCCTCCAGCGAGACAATCAATTTATTCGGCCATTCGCGCCGTACTGCAGCCCGCCGCACCCAAGGAACCGCTTCAAAAGCCAGCCGCACATTGTCCAGATTGGCCGTAAAAAAATTCCCCCTGATGCGTGGAATGACCGTTCCCTTTATGGTCAATGCATTGACGCGCCGTAACTGTTCTGCCCCCATCGACTCAATCCGGATAAGCCTCAACGTAAACATCGGCCTTTGCCCAAGCCACCACAATCCTGCCGTCAACAGGACCAGCAAAAACAGGCCGAACAAGGCTCTGGAAATTGCATTGATGGCTTGGATATCGCGCCACATGATTAAAGACGGTATTCAGTCATATCGGTTTCCAGCTTTCCGAGGGTGTCAGATCCAGTCTCGCGCATTTCAAAATTTCCACGCATAAATCTTCATAACTCATCCCTGCAACCTTGGCCGACATCGGCACCAATGAATGGCTGGTCATGCCTGGCGAACCATTAATTTCCAGCAAAAACGGCTCATCGTCGGAAGCCCTCAGCATGAAATCCACCCGTGCCCAGCCCTCGCACCCTAGCGCATTAAATGCCTGCACCGCCAGCGCTTGAATACGTTGCGTCAATGGTCCATCGGCACCGCCCACGCCGTCTATCGGCGCCGGACACAGATACTCGGTCTCGCTGCTAAAATATTTGTGCTCGTAATCGTAATTGCCTTGCGGCGCGCGAATTTCCACTATCGGCAGCGCGTGTGCTGCACGGCCCACGCCGAGTACCGGCACCGTCAACTCACGCCCGTCGATGAATTCCTCGGCCAGCACTGCCTCGTCGTATTGGGCGCACAGATCGAAACCTTTCTGCATTTCGGCATAGCCTTCCACTTTACATATGCCGATAGTCGATCCTTCATGCGGCGCCTTCAGCATCAACGGCAAACCCAATTGGTCCGGTATCCGATGCAACTCTTCGCGCGTCGCCGTCTTCGCATCGAGCACCGCAAAACGCGGCGTCGGCAATCCATAACTCGACCAAACGCGCTTGGTCATGATTTTATCCATCGAAATTGCCGAAGCCATGACGCCAGGGCCGGTATAGGGAATGCCGAGTTGCTCCAGCACGCCCTGGATGGTGCCGTCTTCACCATAGCGCCCATGCAAGGCGATGAAAACGCGATCGAATTTTTCAGCAGCCAGTTCCACCAGGCTGCGCCGGCCCGGATCGAACGCATGTGCGTCTATCCCTTTATCCTGCAACGCCTTCAAGACGCCGCTTCCCGACATCAACGATACCTCGCGCTCGGCGGAGCGACCGCCAAACAAGACGCCGACTTTGCCAAAACCTGTTGCTGCGTTATTGCTATTCATGTTTTTTCCTGCACTGACAATTGCTGTAACTTGAGCGGCACGCCGCCCATCGAACCGGCGCCCATCGTGATCACGACATCGCCGTCCCTCAACATGTTGAGTATGGTTTCCGGCATGTCGGCAATATTCTCGACGAACGTCAGATCCACCTTGCCGACCACGCGCAAGGCGTGTGCCAGCGCGCGGCCATCGGCGGCGACTATCGGCTGCTCGCCGGCGGAATACACTTCGCCCAGCACCAGCACATCGCAAGACGAAAGCACTTTCACAAAATCTTCAAACAGATCGCGTGTTCGCGTATAACGGTGCGGCTGAAATGCCAGCACCAACCGTCGGCCAGGGTAGGCGCCACGGGCGGCTGCCAATGTTGCCGCCGTTTCTGCCGGATGGTGGCCGTAGTCGTCGACCAAGGCAAAGTGGCCGCTTGCCTTGCCATCGGCATCGGGCAGCTTGATTTCGCCATAGCGGGTGAAACGACGGCCGACGCCGTTAAATTCTGCCAACGCTTTCAGCGTAGCGCTGTCGGGCACGTTCAGTTCACGCGCGATGGCGATTGCCGCACAGGCGTTTTGCACGTTGTGCATGCCGGGCTGATTCAGGCGCACCGCCAGCGGCGGATAGTCATCTTGCAGCACGGTAAATTCCATATGGCCGCCGACTGCTTTGGCATCTTGCGCGCGCACTTGCGCCTGTTCGTGGAAGCCGTAAGTCAAAATCGGCTTGGATACGAATGGCATGATTTCGCGCACATTCTGGTCGTCCAGGCATAGCACCGCGATGCCATAGAATGGCAAACGCTGGGTAAACTCAATAAATGCCTGTTTTAATTTAGCGAAGTTGTGATCATAGGTTTCCATATGATCGGCATCGATATTGGTAATCACTTCGATCACCGGCGATAAATTCAAAAAGGAGGCATCCGACTCGTCTGCCTCAGCCACAATGAAATCGCCGGCGCCCAGCTTGGCATTGGCGCCGGCGCTGTTCAGGCGTCCGCCTATGACAAAGGTTGGGTCGAGTCCGCCCTCCGCGAGGATGCTCGCCACCAGGCTGGTGGTCGTGGTTTTTCCATGAGTGCCGGCAATGGCTATGCCGCTTTTAAGGCGCATCAATTCGGCTAACATCATTGCGCGCGGCACGATGGGAACATGCTTTGCGCGCCCTGCCACGACTTCCGGGTTATCCGATTTGACGGCACTCGACGTCACGATGGCATCCGCGCCTGCGATATTTTCCGCCGCATGTCCCAGACTGATTCTTGCGCCAAGTCCGGCCAGCCGCTGGGTTGCCGTATTGCTGCTCAAGTCGGAACCGGTGACGGTATACCCCAGATTGAGCAATACCTCGGCAATGCCGCTCAT
>JBIODP010000173.1:0-5452 GCA_044445195.1 Burkholderiales bacterium
ATACCGGCTGGCTGCAAAACGCCGACGGCAGCGCCGGCAAGAAATTCGATTCCAGCAAAGATCGCGGCGATCCGTTCGAGTTTCCGCTCGGCGCCGGTCATGTGATCAAAGGCTGGGATGAAGGCGTGCAAGGCATGAAGGTTGGCGGTGTGCGCAAACTGATCATCCCGTCCGCCCTGGGCTATGGCGCCCGAGGCGCCGGCGGGGTCATTCCGGCGAATGCCACGCTGATTTTCGAAGTTGAACTGCTGGGGGTGTAATGGGACATCGATCAAACCGCTGGGCAACATTGGCGCTCGGCCTCTGCATCGGCGCTATCGCTCTGGTCTGCGTTCCCAACGCCATATCGGCTGACAGCGCAACAGTCGATGCCCCGGTTAAGGCATCGACTGCCGAAAAAAATTTAGTGACTACTGACTCCGGACTGCAATATCTGGATATCGCCGTTGGCAAAGGCGCAACTGCATTTGCGGGCGACTCGGTTTCAGTGCATTACACCGGCTGGCTTCAAAACGCCGATGGTAGCGCCGGCAAAAAATTCGATTCCAGCCGGGACCGCGGCGAACCGTTTACCTTTCAACTTGGACAACACATGGTCATTAAAGGCTGGGAAGAAGGCGTGCAAGGCATGAATGTCGGCGGCGAACGCAAGCTTATCATCCCTTCAGCACTCGCCTACGGACAACGCGGCGCCAACGGCGTGATTCCGCCGAACGCCACCTTGATTTTTGACGTGGAATTGCTCAGGATAAGGTGAGCAATAAGGTGGTCAATAAGATAATTAGTAAGAAAATTGGCAAAATACATTCAGCGCGAACCGGAACCCTGCTCCTGGTTTTTATGCAGCGGCATATACTTATTTAAAATCTGTATAAGTCATCCATATCATTTACACTCATTCATATAATAAGCTTGATTTGTCAGCATAGCCGTTTTGACTTAAAATAGTTGGTCTTGCCATTTTTTTCAATATGCCGCTGCTGTCTGACCATGTTTTTCATTAATTTCAAAAATATTCACCTATAGGACTGTTATGACCCATGTTGTGACCGAATCCTGCATCCGCTGCCGTTACACCGATTGCGTAGATGTATGCCCGGTAGATTGTTTTCGTGAAGGCCCCAATTTCCTTTCGATTGACCCGGATGAGTGTATCGATTGCGCGGTATGCGTAGCCGAATGCCCCGTCAACGCCATCTATGCCGAAGAAGACGTCCCCGCCGACCAACAAAATTTTGTCAAACTGAACGAGGAATTGTCGCGCAAGTGGCCATCCATCACCAAGACCAAGAGCGCGTTGCAGGACGCGGACGAATGGAAAGACGTCAAGGAAAAATTGAAATTTCTTGAGCGTTGAATCGCGTGGAAAAATACGGTCGGAATACTACGGTAATTTAGAAATATGCCGTTACAATAGTTACTCTAAGCAATAATTTAAAAGTCAACCAGGTTGAATCGGCTATCGTTATATTCCTGTTACGGAAAGTTTATTTTTATCTTGTTGACTAGGCAATCACACGAAATATCAGCACCAGACGAAAAAGGCTAATATGCTCTATCAGTTCCACGAGTTACACAAAACCTTTCTCAATCCGCTGGCGCAGTGGGCTGAGGCATCGTCCAAATTGCTTACCAATCCGATTTCGCCACTTGCCCATACGCCTTTTGCACAACGTATCGCAGCCGGTTACGAATTGATGCATCGTCTGGGAAAAGACTACGAAAAGCCGGAATTCAATATCAAATCGGTTCCGGTGAACGGCGAATCGGTCGGCATAGTGGAAGAGATTACGGAAACAAAACCGTTCTGCAACCTGATTCATTTCAAAAAAGACCTGAGCGCAAAAGAGTTCGCCAAGCTGAAACAGCCAACTGTCTTGCTGGTGGCGCCTTTGTCGGGACACCACGCGACCCTGTTGCGCGACACTGCGCGCACTTTGCTATCCGATCACGATGTCTATATCACCGATTGGATCGATGCGCGCATGGTGCCGCTATCGGCAGGTTCTTTCCATTTGAATGACTATATCTATTATGTGCAGGACTTTATTCGCCTGCTCGGACCTGACTTGCATGTCATTTCGGTATGCCAGCCGACAGTGCCTGTGCTGGCGGCGATCGCATTGATGGCAACTGCCAAAGATCCGAAATTACCGAAAACGATGACGATGATGGGCGGCCCGATCGATGCGCGCAAATCGCCGACGCAGGTCAACGATCTGGCCACTGAGCATCCGATATCCTGGTTTGAGAACCAGGTTATCTACGGCGTTCCACCGAATTACCCCGGTTTCGGACGCAAAGTGTATCCGGGATTTTTGCAACACGCCGGCTTCATGGCGATGAATCCGGGGCGCCATGCGCAAAGCCATTGGGATTTTTACATGCACTTGCGCGAAGGCGACAACGAATCTGCCGAAGCGCATCGCCATTTTTACGATGATTACAACGCCGTGCTTGATATGCCTGCCGAGTACTATCTCGAGACGATCCAGGACGTTTTTCAGGAATTCCGCCTGGCCAAGGGCACATGGACCGTCGATGGAAAACCGGTGCGTCCGCAAGACATCAAGACGATTGCATTATTCACCATAGAGGGTGAATTGGACGATATTTGCGGACCGGGCCAGACTCAGGTTGCTCATGAGCTGTGCTCATCGATTCCCGCGTCGAAGAAGCAAGATTTCGTCGCGCCGAAATGCGGTCACTTCGGCATTTTTTCGGGCCGTCGCTGGCGCGAAATCATCTACCCGAAAGTGACAAAATTTATCAAGGCAAACGCCTGATTTAGCCGTCCGCTGAATTTCAGGTAATGATTTCAGGCAATGAGCAAGCCCTCGCTGGCCGATCGGATCGAAAATCTGCTGCCGCAAACTCAGTGCACCAAGTGCGGTTATCCTGCTTGCCACCCCTACGCTGAAGCCATTGCAAACGGACAGGCCAACTATAACCAGTGTCCGCCGGGCGGCGCCGAAGGGATTGCGCGCCTCGCGCATTTGCTTGGCAAACCGGTAATACCGCTCAACCCGTTGAATGGGCTGGAGCGCCCGCGACCGGTAGCAGTGATCGATGAAGCCTTATGCATCGGATGCACGCTATGCATCCAGGCATGCCCGGTAGATGCCATCGTTGGCGCCGCCAAACAGATGCATACGGTATTAGCAGGTCTATGCACCGGTTGCGATTTGTGTGTCGCTCCCTGCCCGGTCGATTGCATAGCAATGGTCGACGTCACGCCCGGCAAAACCGGCTGGGCCGCCTGGTCTCAGCAGCAAGCCGATAGCGCCAGGGAACGCCACGATTTCCGCAACCAGCGTCTGCAGCGTGAAAAAAAAGATAACGATTTACGTCTGGCGGCCAAAGCGGCCGCAAAATTAAGCGCGCTACAGACGGAAGTCGCAGCGACACCGGCTGAACAAGCGGAAAAGGAACGCAAAAAAGCCATCATACAGGCGGCTATCGAACGAGCACGCTTGAAAAAAGAGCAAGCTGCGCGAAAAGGCGACGTATGAATGCTGAAAAACGACGTGAGATCTTTACGCGTCTGCGAGCCGCCAACCCTCATCCGACCACTGAGCTTGTCTATACGACCCCGTTCGAACTATTGATAGCGGTCATCCTTTCTGCACAGGCGACCGATGTCTCGGTTAACAAGGCAACCGACAAACTATACAAGGTCGCCAATACGCCGCGCGCCATTGTCGATTTAGGCGTGGACGGCTTGATTCCCTTTATTCAAAGCATTGGTCTGTATCGCACTAAAGCGAAGAACGTGGTCGAAACCTGCCGCCTGCTGCTGGCTGAACATGCAGGCGAAGTTCCGCAGTCGCGAGCAGACTTGGAGGCTCTCCCCGGCGTTGGACGGAAAACAGCCAACGTGGTTCTCAACACGGCGTTTGGTCAACCCACCATCGCCGTCGATACGCATATCTTCCGGGTTTCCAACCGCACCGGAATCGCGCCGGGGAAAAATGTCGACGAAGTGGAGCGCAAACTGATGAAATCGGTTCCGCCAGAATTCCTGCAGGACGCCCACCATTGGCTGATACTGCATGGGCGTTATACCTGCACCGCGCGCAACCCGCAGTGCTGGAACTGCATGATTGCCGACCTGTGCGAATATAAATCGAAAACGCCTTTGCCGGCCAAGGGCGTCTGACAATTTGTGCGTACAATTGCAGAAGCCCCCTTCACCATCGATTTTTCCTACTATGTTCAATCCATCCCAGAGCGACGTCCGCCGTTTTTTTTGTGAGACAGCCGGCAAACATCGCCGCAACGAAATCTTGACGCCGATGGAAGCAATCGCCCGCGACTGGATCGTCCAACATCCCGAATATGAAACCATACTAGGCGATGTTGAAGCGGCGCTGGCAGCGGATTATACGGTTGAAGGAGGTCAGAGCAACCCGTTTTTGCACTTGTCGATGCATTTGTCGATTACAGAACAGGTATCGATAGACCAACCTGCCGGAATCCGGGCAGCCTATCTGGCGCTGGCGCAAAAGCTGGGCTCCGCACATGACGCGCATCATCAAATTATGGAATGTCTGGGCCAAATGATCTGGGCATCGCAGCGAAACGGCTTACCGCCGGATGGCGCCGCCTACGTGGAATGCGTAAAACGGCGTTAGTCGCATTAAGCGCGTCAGGTGAAAAGGCAATCAGCGGCGAACGAACCTGGACTCGGGTTTTAGCACCAGCGATCCCGACAAGCTGCTAACGTAGGCGGCAATGTTCTGGATATCCTGCTGCGACAACTGCTTGGCCATGCCCCCCATGATTGGATTGCCTCTGCCGTTTGCGCCGTCGGGGCCGCGCTGGTAGGCGGTCAGCGCATGCGCAATGTAATCCCGGTTCTGACCGGCTATCCTCGGGTAGCTGGGGTCGATCGGAGTGCTCAGATCCTTGCCGTGGCAAGCTACGCAACCGAATTTAGCGACCGCAGCCTGACCGGCTTCGACATTGCCGCCGGCGGCCGCGTTGAACGATGCCGCAGAAGCGGACACAAGCAGCATTAACGTAAATATCCTGTTCATCATCGCCCCTTATTTCTGCTGAGAATAATAAGCGGCAAGATCGGCGATATCCTGATCCGACAAGCTTCCCGCGATACCGCGCATGCTTGGATTCTTGCGATCGCCCTTTTGATAAGCCATCAATGCACTTTGAATGTACCTGGCAGATTGGCCGCCGATTTTGGGAACCGGGAAAACTTCAGGAAAGGTCGCTTTGTACCCGGGGATGCCGTGGCAACCGGTGCACATGGCAATCTTGTTTTCGGCTGCCTTGGCGTTGCCAACCGCGTCCGCAGCGGCAAAGTCGGCTATGACCGCAAGCGAGAAAAGTGCAAGTAATTTTTTCATGATAGATAGGGTAATGAAAACAAAACCAACTTGGTGCAAAAACTGCCGCGGCAGTCATGTTCCAAGGCCGAAAATGCTTGCTGCAC
>JBIODP010000174.1:0-5444 GCA_044445195.1 Burkholderiales bacterium
CAAATTCAGGCCCCCATCTGGTGGCGGGGGCGATGGGTATTGTCAAAAACATGTTCGGTTTGCTGTTGAACCGGATAGAACTTGCCGCCCTTGAGTTGTCGGAGGTTCGCGCCATTCTGCTGAAGCTGGCGCTGATTTTTGCGCTGGGGACGATTGCCGCCTGGTTTGCCGTCGGCTATTGGAGCGCTTTGCTGGTTTACCTGACCTGGGATGTGCTGGGATGGAAAATTTTGCTTATCGTGGCAGCTGGGTTTACGGCCATTGCGATCGGGATTCTGTACTATGCGCGCGCGGTGGTGGCGGAAGGCAAGCTGTCAATGCCGGCAACCATGAATGAGTTGCGCAACGACCGCGATGCGCTGTTATAGATGAGGGCGCCCATGGAGAACCGGAACGATAGTCAACTCTCGATAGAGCAACGCAAGCAATTATTGGTCGCGCGGGGCGCCATGTATCGCAGCGGCATTCTGATGTCGAAAGAGCAGGTGAAATCCGGTCTGCAGGCCGATTCGCTGGTCAGGAGCGCGATCAGGCAAATCGGTCTTGCCGCTTTCGCCGCCTGGCGCGGCGGCTCCGGCTTGGCGAGCGTGCAGACGCTGGCGCCGATGCTGGTCGGGGGAATTGTCAGTCTCTGGCGGCAACCGGTATGGAAGCCGCTGGTACGCGGCGCGATGATAGCCGGTGCGGTCGCCTCGGTCACCGCGTTTTTTTTCAAGAGAAAGAAAAAGCCGCCACCCGATGCCGCATGAGGTTTTTGATAAGACACCCCTGCCAGAGGGTGTCGTTGCTTACTTCGCCGCTGCCGGGGCAGCAGGGGCTGAAGCCGCAGGAGAAACAGCGTTTGCACCGGCGGCCGGCGCTGTAGCTGGTGCAGCAGAAGCCGTTGCTTCCGGCTCCTTGAAGCTGGCGCCGCCATGGTTAGCCATATAGACTATCGCGCGGCCGACTTCCACGTTATCTAACGCCGGGTTGCCACCCTTGGGTGGCATTACCTTGAAGCCGCTGAGGGCATGGGCCAGTAAAGTGTCGTAGCCTTGCTTAATGCGGGGAGCCCAGGCGCCGGCATCGCCGAACTTCGGCGAACCGGCAGCGCCGGTGGCATGGCAAGCAACGCAAGTCGCTTTATAGACTTCTTCGCCGGTTTTCAGTTGCTTGGGCGCATTGACGTCTTCCAGCGTAAAGCCCTGGCTGGCCACCGGCGCAATCCGGGCGGCAATCGCCTCCGGTGTTTGGCCGTTGGAACCGGCGCCGACTTTGGGGTTGCCGGTAACATACTGCACCAGCAGGACTATACAGACGATGGGCACCAAAAAAGCGGCGATGATAACCGCAATCAGTTGCTTGGGTGTCTTGATAGCAGATTCGTGTTCGTTATGTGCGTCGCTCATTGTTCTCTCAGTGCCATTTTAAAAAGCGGTGGACAGATGGGTAAATCCAGGACCGAATCCAGAATGCGATAATACAACATCTTGCTAAAACTTCAATTACAAAAGTAAAATTCTTGTTTTGGAACGAAAAATCGACGCCGCCTCCCATCCGAAGCCATTATCCGGGAGGGTTTTAGTGACACGGTTGCGATCAACGCCTATAATGCGAACCGTTGCGACCGTCGTCCAACGGATAGGATACGAGCCTCCGAAGCTCGCGATACAGGTTCGATTCCTGTCGGTCGCACCACCAGCATAGGTTGCCTCAACCATGCGGGGAAACAATTATTTTCTTCGAGTAATATTTTATTATTATCGCAATATGCGTTCGCCAATGTCAAGCAACGCAGTCGCCTGTGGCCTGCTTTCCTCTATTTCTGCTATTCTTATTCCCTGCGCTATTGGATTTTTTCACCTTCAATGTAAACGGGGACAATAAGATGCGATTCAGCAAACTTGCGTTGATTTTCCTGGCGTTGGAGCTGGCTGGTTGTGCTCCGGGCGCAAAGGTTCAGCAATCTATTGCGGCCCCGCAGCCGGATACCGAAAAAACCAGCGCCCGGGTTGAGCCAAAGCAGGAAGCGAAACAGGAAGTAACACAGAATACGAATGTTTTTCTGCCGGTTGAGCCTGGCCGGAGCGATGTTGCCGCCGTCAAGATAGAAAAGGTGGCATTTCAGCTTGGTTTGTCGTCCAGCACCGTTGAAAAACTGGCTAAACAGCAAGGGTGCAGCAGCAGTATGGGCGCAGGGTTGATTACGGATAACGGCCCGGTAGAGATTTATCGCGTCAATTGCCAGGACGGAAGTATGTTATTAGCGCGATGTGAATTGCGCCAATGTAATATTATGAAAAGAAGTCAATAACTGCGGCGGGCATAAACAGCGCGTTGTAAAAATGAAAAAATAGTATCATTTTTGCCGCGTTAGAGTTTTTCCTCTATTACATTAACAGACTTATTTTGATATTGCTTATATACATTAAGTTTTAAATTTGTTAAATTAGTTACAATTGGTTGTTATAAGACAATTTTTGAGGAAAGTTTAAACAGTGTGCGTTCGGTTTTGCAATGATCTGTTATCCACAGGCGGCTGCTTTTCTAAAATGCATAGGTAATACGAAAATACAAATTCCTCAACATGCTCTCCAAACGCTCTGAATTGCCGCCGCGACTGGCCACCAAACTTTCGCTGGAAAGTTTGCTTGAATCTGCCGGCGACGCCGTTTTCCGGACTGACCGGATCGGCAGGATTTTTTATGCCAGCCAGCATGCGCATAACATCATATCCGCTGAGAACGGCCTGGAAGGGTCGGCATTAGCCACGCACATACTGGCTGAAGACTGGACGTTAATGCAAGAGGGATTGACCGAAGCATTGGCGTTCGGCACCACCTGCAGGGTTAATGTGCGCCTCAATACGACCGAAGGTATACTCTGGTTCGAACTGCAAATCACTGCCTACGAGACCGATGACGGGCAGGTCGAATTTCTGATTCTCTGCCGCGACATTGCCGAGCAGCATGCGAATGAAGAACGCTTGCGTCACATGGCAACCCATGATGAACTGACCGGATTGCCGAATCGCTTCCTGTTGTCCGATCGCTTGCGCATGACGATTGCCCAGGCACGTCGCACTGGGGTGGGGTTTTCAGTGCTGGCGTTAAATATCGATGGATTCAAGAAAGTCAATGATGCGTTAGGCCACCCGATCGGCGACATTCTGTTGCGCGTGGCGGGCGAGCGCCTGCGCGAAGCTTTGCGGGACGTAGACACGTTGGCACGCGTTGGCGGCGACGAATTTGCCGCAGTGTTGCCGGGAGCAGTCGATCTGAACGAAATACAGACCGTTGCGCGCCGCATGATTTCCACTACGCAATTGCCATTCGAAATCGAAGGCCACCTGTTATACGTCAGCAGCTCGATAGGCGTGGCAACCTATCCGCAGCATGGCGATAATGAGGTGAAATTGCGGGCCCATGCGGATACTGCGCTGTATCGCGCGAAGGAAGGCGGGAAGTCGCGCTGCGTTATTTATGATGTCGACAAATTCAACTTGCCTGAACACGATGTTTCAATGGAAGCGGCGATGTTCGATGCCGTGCGAAATGGCGAATTCCGGCTTTTCTACCAACCGATCATCGAAGCGCGCAGCCGCCAGATAGTCGGATTTGAAACCCTGATGCGCTGGGAGCACCCGGAACTGGGGTCGATACCGCCAACACAGTTTATCCCGATGGCTGAGTCTAACGGCCTGATTAATTTATTGGGCGGCTGGGCGTTGAAGGCCGCCTGCGTCCAGATCAGGCATTTTGAGGAAGCTGCCGGCCGCAACCTGTATGTATCGGTGAATGTCAGTCCGCGCCAATTTCGCAACGATCAGTTTTTGGAAGTTATGGACGACGCGCTTAAACTATCCGGTTTAAACGGAAGCCAGTTGCTGCTGGAAATTACCGAAGGCATTTTGATGTCTGACCCGGAACATGCGGAAACCCTGTTGACCGCGATTGCAACACGTAATGTGCGCGTCGCGATCGATGATTTTGGCACGGGTTATTCATCGCTTGCCTACTTGAAGCACTTTCCCATATCGGTATTGAAAATCGACCGCGCGTTCATCAAGGATTTGCCGGAGTCGATCAAGGATGTAGCAATCTGCAACGTGGTGTTGAGCCTGGCCAGTCACTTGAACCTTACCACCATTGCCGAAGGTGTGGAGAATGAACATCAAATGCATTTTTTGACGAAACAGGGTTGCGCGATGATTCAGGGTTTCCTGACGGGACGGCCGTTGCCGCCGGCAGATGCGATCGAGGTGCTTAAAACCGGCGTCTTGCCGACCATGCCCGTTGCTGAACACGCAAAGTTACCGGCATGACTGCACCTCACTTAGACGCCGGACAAGCAAAAAAAACACTCGACTTGCTGTGGGAGAGAGTGCGGCAACGCGGGGACTTGCCCGGATTTTCGAAGGTAGTGAATTCCATCGTCGGCGCCATGCGCGGCGATAACGATCGTGAATTCAATATGACGAAAACGGTGCTGTCGGACCCGGCGTTGACGCAGCGCGTATTGCGTCTGGCCAATAGCGCGATGTACTCGGTATTCGGATTGGGCATTAACACGGTGACGAAGGCGGTCATTGTGCTGGGAACCGAATCGATCGGTCATTTGGCTCTGGGCTTAAAACTGATCGATGGTTTATCGACTTCATTGTCGACCTCGCTGCCGACTTCGTTGGCGGATGCGCCAAGTACCCGCATTGAACTGGAAAAAGCGATTCTGGCCGGGCATATCGGGCGCCAGGTGGCATCATCGGCTAACCGGCGCGATGTGGAAGAAGCCGTCGTCTGCTCCATGTTGCATACGCTTGGGCGCATGATGGTTTCTTTTTATCTGCCGGAATCGTGGGCATTGATACAGCAACGCGGCGCCGGCAACCCAATACTGGAAGGCGATGTCGCGCAAGAAGTGCTTGGCATCAGCTTGGTGGAAATGGGGCGGATGATTGCTCAGCAATGGGGTCTCCCCAGTAGCCTGATGAATAGCATGACGGATGTCGCGCCAAGATCGGCAGGCGAACCGATGGATCATATGGAATGGTTGGCCACCGTGTCCACCGTTTCATCGCGTTGCGCGAATGCGATTTGCCAAAGCGGAGGATCGAACGTGGCTGAGTTGTCGCAGATAATTGGCGATTATGCCGATATGCTCGACATGGATGCAGCCCAGATTATGGCAGCGGTTGATGCGGCATTGCATTCCGTCAAGGCCGAGGAGGCAATTAGCACCCCGATCAAACTAGGCGATTCCGCCAACAAAGATGAGGAGAGTCCACCGCTGGTTGGCAAGCCGGTCGATGCCGCGCAATTGCTGACGCGCGGCGTAACGGAGTTGCGCGGAGCAATTCCCAATGCCAGCGTGACGCAGTTGATGACGATGGCATTGGAAACGGTATTCAAAGGCCTGGGGTTCAGTCGTTCGATTATATTTCTGCGCAACACTGAGCACAACCACTA
>JBIODP010000175.1:0-5443 GCA_044445195.1 Burkholderiales bacterium
CACCAGCCATGGCACAAGGAGCGCAAATGCTGACGCGGAAGTGTTCAGCAGAAGCAACGCGCCTGCCGCGCCGCCAACATAACGTCCACCGTGGCCTTGTTTCCGGGGCAAGTGACCTCGGGGCTGGCAGGTCGACGGCTGGTAACCGGCGCAGGTCGACTGTCATTTCGGGTTCTGTTCGTGGTCAGCATTGTTGGCGGCGCGGCAGGCGCGTTGCTTCTGCTGAACACTTCCGCGTCAGCATTTGCGCTCCTTGTGCCATGGCTGGTGCTATTCGCGACAGCAGTATTCGCCTGGGGCAGTTTTATTCGGAAACCTGGCTTAGCCTCGGTACATCTGGGGCCGCTCGGCGCAGTCGTTGCCCAGTTTGCGATTGCGATCTACGGCGGCTATTTTGGCGGCGGCATCGGAATTTTAATGATCGCCGCGCTGACAATGGCGGGATTGCCGACGCAGAATGCAGGCGCCACCAAAAATGTCCTTGCCGGCGTTATGAATGCGTCTGCCGTGGTGCTGTTCGCATCCTCCCCGCAAGTGCACTGGCACGAAGCGCTTGCGTTGGGCGCAGGCGCGATCCTGGGAGGGTTATGCGGCACTTGGGCGTTATATAGGATCAACGAGAAGATCCTTCGCGTAGTGATCGTATTGATCGGAATCTGCCTGACCATCGGCCTGTTCATCAAACCGATCTGACGATCAATTAATTCTCATCCTATGCATGGCGCTACTTGCCCGGATTTTCACTTTTCCACTTGCGCAGCGCAGATAGCGTGTTTTCAACATGTTTTTCTGGCGATAAATCAGTAAACGAATAGATGATCTTTCCGTTGGGTGCAATAACGTACGAAGTCCGATTCGCATACTCGGGCTTGATGGCGAGAATGGCATCGTACGATTTCATGATGCGTTGATCGGTATCGGCCACAACGGCAAATTTACTGCGGCATTCGCTGACTGAAAACTTGTCAAGTGTTTCAATATTGTCGTGCGATACCCCCACAACCGTCGCACCCAGCGCGCGATACTGATCCATCGCCTCGGCAAAATCATGTGCTTCGATGGTGCAGCCTTTGGTAAAAGCAGCAGGGTAGAAATACAGCACAACGGGTCCCTGTTTCATCGATTCCGCCAATGAAAAGGTAAATTCCTTCCCGCCGAGCGAGGCTTGCGCCGTAAATGGCGGCGCATTGTCCCCAACATTCAAGGCCGCGTAACTGGAGGATGAGGCCAGTACGAACAACATTATTGCAATAAGCGCTACTTTCATGATTAATCCTATTTGGTCATTGAACGTGACATTTCATTGCCGGCGTTGTGGTTATTCATCATGGATTGATTGCTCTGCCTATGCAGAATAGTACGGACAGGCGCGAATGTCTACGCCGGCATCGTGCTCACAGCCCCTGCGGCCACTTGCGCGTCTGTTCCAGCGAGGAGCCGGTTTCCAGCAGGGTCTTGAGGCTGGACAGGATGATCGGCCAGCCGTTGGAAATTGCCTCGATAAACTTCGACTCGGGTTTATCGATTTCATGCGCCAGGGTCAGCTTGACGGTGTCGCCCTGTGGTTCCAGTTCGCAAGTCATGCGTGAATAACCGTCGGCACGCATCTCCGGCATGAACTCGTTGCGCCACGACAGCACCAGCCGGCATGGCGGCACGATCTCAATCACTTCGCCGCTGTCGCCGACGCGCCCATCGGGAAGCATGATCCGCCATTGCGCCCCTGCCGTCCACGCGCTTTCCTGCACGCATTGGAACCAGTATTGGCGCGTGAATTCCGGCTTCAGCAACGCCTGCCACAGTTTTTCCGGCGTGGTGCGGATATAGGTCACATACACGAAATGCGAACCAGCCATTTTTTCTCCTTCGAGGTTTTTCTTCAGGTCAGTCCAACAATACCTTCTTGAAGTACCAGGTGAACATCGGTTGATGCCATGAGCCGAAGAGTCGAACGATCTTGTCGATAATCTTGGCGTCAGGACCTACCAAAACGCGCCGCTGGTTGCACTCGACTCCGCGCAGTATCTGCAAGGCCGCCGATTCTGCGCTCGTGAGATTGAGCAACTTGTCGAAGCGCTTGCGGGCGGTTTCATCATCGGTGTCATCCATCGCGATTTTGGCGTTCCTGGCGATGTTGGTGCGAATACCGCCGGGGTGCACACAAGTGAGGCTAACGCCGCAATTCTCCATGTCCAGTTCCTGGCGCAAGGCTTCGCTGAAACCGCGCACCGCGAACTTGCTGGCGTTATAGGTACCCTGTGTAGGCACGGCCAGCAAGCCAAACAAGCTGGACATATTGACGATGTGGCCTTCGCCGGCCCTCTTGAGATGCGGCAAAAAGGCTTGCGTTCCCCATACCACTCCCCAGAAATTGATTCCCATGATCCATTCGAAATCTTCAGCCTTTACCGTGCCGGCATAGGCGCCCAGCGCCACGCCTGCATTGTTGAAAATCAGATTGACGCACCCATGATCGGCAATCACCCGATCAGCCCAGGCATTCATCGCCGCGCGGTTGGCCACATTGACCTTGGCCGTGGTCACCTTGACACCGATCCTGCCGGCCATTCGCGCCGTCTCGGCCAAACCTGCCTCATCGATATCGCTGAGCGCCAAATGGCAACCCCGACGCGCCAGTTCCAACGCCAGCATTCTCCCCATGCCCGATGCCGCGCCGGTGATGGCGGCAACTTTATTTTTAAAATTTTTCATCTTTTTGCCTGCTCCTCATCAATACAATGGTCGCCCGGGCGCTCATTCTCAAATCCAGCCTAACCATCCGGCGAAGATACCCAGCCCGGCAACCACGCTACCGGCCAGACAGCCGACAGTGACGATCTGGCGCTTAAGCGACGGCATATCATGCACCCAGTAAGCGACTACGTAGAAAGGCATATATCCGAGCAGCCAGATCAGAAACGGCGTGCCGACATTCCACCAGCGCCATTCCCATGTCAGCGCGCCGATGTGGTTAAGCCAGAGTTCAACGAACACGCAGAGAACCGAGCTGACGCCGGCAAACAGCCAGCGGTTATCGATGCCGAGTATTTTAAGCTTACGGTCCGCCGGCAGCATGCGCAGGGCCACCAGGCCCATGATGGCGAACATGAAGGTGATTTCGATATTCAAGCCGATCAGAATGACGTAGGCGGAGCTTCCGGGCGTGCCCCAGACCGGCGCGAAACCCGAAAAATGAAAGATCAGACCGTTCGCTATCTCGTTGATCCAGTCCATCAGCCAGAAGGCGATACCGCCCAGCACCACGCTCCATCGTTTTTCTGCGGCCTGCTCGCTATAGGCATAAACGACAATGAGCAGGAATGGAATGACATACCACTGGAAATGGGAAGAATCACGCACTAACGCTTGGGCTTGTGCAGCGGATGTTGCTATCATGGTTGTCTCCGTTTTATTTATTTTGCCGATTGTAGAGCATCGGCTTGCCTCTTTGCCTGGCAGAAGCGGCTATTTTTTTAATAATTCAGGCCACCACGTTTTTTGCCCGCGCAGGCATTCAATCATAAATCAGGTTCTGCTGCCTGCGACTCTATTAATTTTCGCACCTCTTCCACGCGCGCGGCGCGGATGGCGACTGGAATATTTTCCGGCTGATCCACATAATGTTGCGCGATTTGCCCTGCGTTGACCCCTTGCGCCGCGCTCAGGGCCGCTTGCAGGTAGGCGACTTGCGGAAACGGCGCAGTTTCGAAGCCGGTCCGGCCAAAATGGTCGCATGCGGCAGCATGCAGCATGTCCACAAACCGATGCGGCTTGCGAAATGCATCGCAGCGTTCAAACAGCGTCACCATGGTGGCCGGCCGCAATTCCATGGCGCGCCCCACATTGCCGTGTTCGCGCGCCGTCATCAGCGCGAGATCGCGACACTCGCCGGGCGGTTTCAGGCGCTGGCAAAGTTTCTCTACCAAGGGGATGCCCAGCGTTTCATGGCCGTGATGGCTCGGCCATGCGGCTGCCGGCGTCACGCCCTTGCCAAGATCGTGCAGCAAGGCGGCAAACCGCACGGGCAGCGCGTAGCGTTGTTGTGCGGCGTAATCGATCACCAGCATCACATGCGCGCCGGTATCGATTTCCGGGTGGTATTTTGCCGGTTGCGGCACGCCCCATAGCGCATCGAGCTCAGGCAGGATGCGGCGCAATGCGCCGCACGCGCGCAGCACCGCAAACATGCGCGACGGCTTGTCTTCCATCAGCCCGCGCGAAAGTTCTTGCCAGACCCGCTCCGGCACCAGGGCATCCACCTCACCGGCATCGACCATCTGCTGCATCAGCCGATTGGTTTCAGGCGCAACCGAAAACTCCGGGAACCTTGCCGCAAAACGCGCGACGCGCAAAATGCGCACCGGATCTTCGACAAATGCCTCAGACACATGACGGAATATTTTCTCTTTTAAATCTTCCCGGCCGCCGAAAGGATCGATCATGGAGCCATCGTTTGCCATCGCAATGGCGTTGATGGTCAGATCGCGCCGCGCCAGGTCTTCTTCCAGGGTTACGTTGTCGGCCGTATGGAATACAAAACCCCGGTAGCCCGGCGCTGTCTTGCGTTCGGTGCGTGCCAGCGCATATTCTTCGTGGGTATGCGGATGCAGGAAAACCGGGAAATCCTGGCCGACCGGCGTATACCCGGCTGCGATCAATTGCTCCGGCGTGGAACCTACCACCACGTAATCGCGGTCTTGCACCGGCAAGCCAAGCAGCGCGTCGCGCACTGCTCCGCCCACTACATAAATCTTCATGTCAGTCTGGTTCGACATCGTGTAACGGCAAATAAGTCGTCTCTTTCAGCGCGCCGCTAATCCATTCGGCAACCGCCGGATGGGCAGCGATATTATCGATATAGCCCTGCAAGGCAGGGGCCAGCGAAACCCCATAAGTGCGGAAGCGCATCGCTACCGGCGCGAAATAGGCGTCGGCAATCGAAAACTCGCCAAACAAAAATTGATGCGCCCCGGCATTCGACAGGCAATTTTCCCATAGTTCACTAATGCGCCCTATATCGGCCTGCGCGCCGGGCGTGCGCCCTTTTCCTGGAAAACTTGCGCGGATATTCATACTCATCGCCGACCGCAGATCGCTGAAGCTGGAATGCATCTCGGCGCACATGCTGCGCGCCATGGCGCGTTGCGCGACATTGCGCGGCCACATATTTTTCTCCGGAAACTGATCCGCCAGATACTCGCAAATTGCCAGGGAGTCCCAGACTGTCGTTTCACCGGCGATCAAAACCGGCACCCGGCCCGCCAGCGAATAGTGGGCAATCATGGCCGACGTTTCAGGCTTGTCGAGCACAATATTAATTTCTTCAAACGGAATATTAAACGCCGCCATCGCCACCCACGGGCGCATCGACCAGGACGAATAATTTTTGTTGCCGATCACCAGTTTCAAGCCGGATTTTTTCGCCTCGTCCAGCGTCTGCGAC
>JBIODP010000176.1:0-5439 GCA_044445195.1 Burkholderiales bacterium
GATGGACAAAGTCCTGCGCGACCATCCCACCAGCGCCAAGGCGCATTATGTGGAAGCCGAATTACTGGGAAAGCAAGGCCGTCTGCACGATGCTGAAACCGAACTCAACACCGCTGAACGGCTGGACCCGAGCCATAGTTTTGCCAACCAGCAAAAGATAAATGAATTGCAGTCCCTTATTTCCGGGACGCGCTCTACCATGCAGCGCGCGCAACCGGCCTATTCTCGTCAGGTGGTTCGTGCCGGCGGCAATCCGCCATGGGTCACGCCACTGATCATTATCGGCCTGATTGCGTTATTCTTTTTTATCGTACGCGCGCTTGGACGGCGTAACACGGTGATGGCCGGCGGCTATCCCGTCGGTTATGGGCCCGGTGGCGCCGTGCAGTCATACGGACCTGGAATGGGACCCATGGGCGGCGGCATGATGGGGGGCCAGGGCGGCATGGGCTCCGGGATTCTGGGCGGTCTGGCGACGGGTGCTGCGCTTGGCGCCGGCATGGTGGCCGGTGAAGAATTGATGCACCACTTTACCGATCGCGATCGCAACGAAACTATTTATGAAACGCCACCCAGCCAGAACATACCGGACGACATGGGCGGATCGGACTTCGGTGTTTCCGACAGCTCATCCTGGGATAGCGGCGGCGGGGGCGGCGGCGACTGGTAATAGTTGATCGGCCCGACATTCCGATGCGCGCGTCCTCGGAATGTCAAACGATCATTGTGTTCCCCCTGTGAATGAAGAACTATCAGTATGAATACTGCAAAACAAAACATCGACGAACACGCCGTCCTGACTGGAACGAACAAATTTGAATTGCTCCTGTTCCGGTTGGGAGGCGATGAAAATGGCGAGCACTCCGAGCTTTACGGCATCAATATATTCAAGGTGCGCGAGATCGTTGCCATGCCTCCCATTACTGCTGTCGCGGGATCCTCGCCTTATATGATGGGCGTGGTCAATCTTCGCGGGCTTATCATTCCGGTCATCGACCTGCCCGGTATCGTCGGGTGCAAACCGAAGACTGGCTTGAATATTATTTTGGTGACTGAATTTGCCCGGACCACGCAGGCGTTTGCGGTCGAAAGCGTTGAAGAGATTATTCGCCTGGACTGGAGTCAGGTTTTGTCGGCCGAAGGAAATTCAGCCGGCGGCATGATCACCAGCATTGCCAGACTTGACGGCGACGTCGAAAATACCCGCCTGGCGCAAGTGCTCGACGTCGAGCAGATATTGCGTCAGATTTCGCCGCCCAGCCAGCCCGATATCGATGAAAGCGCCATCGGCGCGCAACTGCTCATGCCTCCCGGCAGCGTGATCCTGGCCGCAGACGACTCCGGCGTTGCGCGCCAGTTGATCGAGTCGGGACTTACTGCGATGGGGGCGCCCTACATCATCACCAAAACCGGCAAGGAGGCGTGGGAACGCCTGCAAACGATGGCCGATGCCGCAGAGGCCGAGGGCAAGACCATACAAGATAAAGTCGCGCTGGTCCTGACCGATCTGGAAATGCCGGAAATGGATGGGTTTACCCTCACCAAAAAAATCAAGCAGGATCCGCGCTTCAAGTCCATCCCTGTCGTGATTCACTCTTCATTGTCCGGGGCGACCAACGAAAATCATGTGAAAAGCGTTGGCGCCGATGGCTATGTGGCGAAATTCGACGTGGAGGATCTGGCGGCAGCGCTTCGCAAGATACTTGCGCACCGCTGATGCCTGCGCCTGGTCGCTAAGGCGCTTTGGGATGCAGCCCAGGCAGCGCATCTGCCACCTGCGGGTAGCGCAGGCGAACACCCAGTTCGGACTTGATGCGATGGTTGCTCAACCGGCGCGACTCGGACATGAACGACCATAGCGTCGGCGATACCCGGTTCTTCAGTTCTGCACGCGGCAAGCGTGGCGCAAACGGCAGTTGAAATGCCTGCGCCACTGTATCGAAGTACTCTCCCATTTTCAACGCCGAGTCGTCAACCGCGTGGTAGACGCGGCAAGGAGCGCCGCGCGCCAGGGCCAGCGCCACCATGCGCGCCAGATCGTCGGCGTGAATATGGTTGCTATATACGTCGTCTTGGTCTTGCAGCACGGGTATGCCTTGCTTCAGGCGCTCAAGCGGCAGCCGTTCCGCGGCATAAATTCCGGGTGTCCGCAGTATGGATAAACGCCCGCCCGCGCGCCTGGCCCACTTGCGCAAGGTCTGTTCCGCATCCACGCGCCGCCAGGCACGGTCATTGTGCGGATTGACCGGCCGGGTTTCTTCCACTACCGCCCCGCCGCAATCGCCATATACGCCCGTCGTGCTGATGTAGACGAGCGTTGCATGGTTCGGTAAAATGGCGGTCAGATGCCGGGTTCGCCTGTCTTGAAGACCATCCGGCTGGGGTGGCGCCAGATGCACGATGGCGGATGCCAGATGCGCCAGTCTGGCCAGGCTGGCGGGATGATCCATATCGGCGACTATGGGTATGGCGCCGGCAGCGCGCAGTTCATCACAGCGAACAGCTTGGCTTGTTACCGCAAATATTCGAAAACGGTCGCGCAACAAGGGTAGCAGGCGCATACCGATATCGCCGCATCCGATAATCAGCAGCCGCGGTTTGCCAATTTTATTCATTTATTTTATTCATTTAATATTCATCATCGGGATTGTATGACTTTTCAAGTAACCGTCCAGCCAAGTGGCAGACAATTTTCATGCGAGGATGACGAAACCGTGCTGGCTGCGGCAATTCGGGCAGGCGTCAATTTGCCGTACGGCTGCAAAAACGGCGCCTGCGGAAGCTGCAAAGGCAAACTGCTATCCGGCGCCATCACGCAAGGCAAGCATCAGGAAAAAGCGCTCTCAGCCGATGAAGCAGCGCAAGGGCAAGCGCTTTTCTGCTGCGCAACCCCGCGCGGCGATCTGGCGATAGAGGTGCGCGAAGTGCTGGGCGCAGATGAATTCCCGATCAGGAAAATGCCTTCTCGCATCGCCAAAATCGAGCGGGCAACGGATGACGTCGTCATCCTGTCGCTGCAATTGCCCGCAACCGAGAAACTGCAATACCGGGCCGGGCAATATATCGAGTTTCTGCTCAAGGACAATAAACGCCGCAGCTACAGCATGTCCAACGCGCCGCATGACGACAAGCACATCGCGCTGCACATTCGCCATATGCCCGGCGGCCTGTTTACCGACCAGGTGTTCGGCGCGCTGAAGGAGCGCGACATCCTGCGTTTCGAAGGCCCCTTCGGCACCTTTTTCCTGCGTGAAGACTCCGACAAGCCGATGGTGCTGCTGGCCTCCGGCACCGGCTTTGCGCCGATCAAAGCCATTATCGAACAAGCGTCGCACGATCAATCCGCGCGCGCCATCACGCTCTATTGGGGAGGGCGCCGCCCCAAGGACTTGTATATGAACGACTTGTGCGAAGAGTGGACGCGGGCCTTGCCCAATTTCCGTTATATTCCGGTGGTCTCCGACGCCTTGCCGGAAGATCGATGGACAGGGCGAACCGGCTTTGTGCACCGGGCGGTGATCGACGATTTGCCTGATCTTTCAGGCTACCAGGTATATGCGTGCGGCGCGCCTGTCATGGTCGATTCGGCCAAGCGCGACTTCGTTGCGTTATGCAGACTGCCGGAAGAAGAATTTTTTGCGGATGCGTTTACTTCCGAAGCCGACTTGGCGGACAGCGGCCAATGAAACGGCAACTTCCTGTAATTTGACAGGGTATGCCCCCGCTTTGCGGGGGTGTTTACTCTGGCAGAGACGCAGTCGACCAGACAGCGAGAAACTTGGACCCGCCTTCGCAAAACGCAAATAGCGGCGGCGGCAGATTAAAGGGAGGCGCAGTCAGATCCATCGGATGCCAGCCGCCTGAATTTATCCACCTATTTTTCCCAACCGAATGCGTGGTCGCGAATAGAAGACGGGAACCGCTGCGGCGGAAGCCCTTGAGCGCCATCAGCGCGGCATCCAGTGTCAGGTGGCTCAGGCAATCCCGGCACAAGATGGCATCGCATTCCGGAAGCGTGGCCGTAACAATATCCGCGTCGGAAAAAAAACAGTTTGGCCTGTCCTTGAAAACAGAACGCAGATCGCTGACAAGCTCCGCCACAATATCGTAGCCGAAATAATACCGCAGCGATGCGGTTAACTCTTTCATCCAGTTCAGATCGCCGCACCCGGCATCGGCGAGCGTGCGAATACCGAGTGTTTGCAGCATCGTCAGCAGCCACACCCGCAATGCGACAGTCGCCGCCAGCGAAGAGCCGTTTCCTGAACGGCTTTCCGCATTTCCCCAAAAATTGTCCTTCCAAATGGCGGAAAACATTTGCCGGCGCAATGCTGTCTGCTCAGGGCGATCGGCCGCCAATTCAGGCAAGGGCAACGGTTTCCCCTCGAAAAGGTACCCTTTGAAATCCAGGCTTGAAAAAGTTTCATACCCGGCAAGCGACCGCTCCGAACCAAGGCCATAGCGTTCGATTTCCACCAGATCGGCGGAGCCGTTGCCGATTGTTTCGATGCCGACAATATGCCGTATCCGACGATAGGAGCGCTGGATCAAATCATTGACCCAACTCGTCTGGTCGGTCCAGTGGCGCGGGCGCGCGGTCTGCTTATTGTAATTGTGGTAGGCAATCGCCTCATTCGGGCAGTAAATTTCCCATCCGCTGGTCCATAACCGCGCGCCCAGCGTAATTTCTTCACCGGTAAAATATAAGTGGGGGTCATACGGCACCTCTTCCACGACCTTCCCTAACGTAAACAACATGCCTGCGCTAATGAATGGACTGGAAGCCGGAAGTTCGGGCGCGCTCTCCATCGGATAGAACCAGGAGTTTTGCGCGAGCACCCCTTCCTCGTTAAATCCGTATGGGCGAATCGTCACATAATTGACCGGCGCAAATTGATCCGGCGGCGTGAATTCAAGCGGATAAGTTGAAATGACCGGCTTTTCGCTTGGGCATTTTTGCAGCATGACGATCAACTTCTCATCCCAGCCGCTAACAAAACGCATATGGCTATCGACCTGGAAATAATAATCCTCTCCACGCCATAGCTTCTGGATTTGATGGCGCGCCCAACATGCTCCCCGGCTTTGCGACGCGTGAACTTCAATCAGTTGCAGTTGCCGGCTACGCTCCGCGGAAACGCGACAATCCTCGTCCTCGCCGGGCACAATCTGCAAACATACGCCTATCGTCAGTCGCTCGGGGTGAGCGGCTTTCTCGAATAAATCGCGGACTGTGTTTTGACAATCCGGATCACGATAACTGGCGATCGAAACAAAGATGGTTGGAATCATGATGCGATTTCAACCAAGCTTCGATGAAACCGGAATTTACCAATATTTTGCAAACTGAAGCCACAAGCGAGTCGATGACCGCCGCCCGTCGACATCGACGCCATCGGTGCCCGGATCGGGATTATTCCGGATTTTTGTCGCCAAGGC
>JBIODP010000177.1:0-5429 GCA_044445195.1 Burkholderiales bacterium
ACATGACAAACTCTAATCGGGAAGACATCTGGGAACTCTCTTTCCAAGGCATCGCTTGCTCCAAATGGTTGCAATACGATGATCTTAAAAGGTGTTACCTATGTCTCCCGACATGTGTTACCTATGTGTCCCGGCTGTACAGCTACTCGCTGCGGACAGGAGCGGTGCTCCTGTCCGCAGGCTCCAACGGATGCTTTACTTGCCGGTCATCCCGAGCAGCATTTCATTCAACAGCTTCACAAATCCCGCCGGGTCGGCGAGGGTGCCGCCTTCTGCGAGCATCGCTTGATCGAACAGGATATTCGACCAATCGTTGAATTTGCCTTCTTCGTATTTCAGACGCTGCACCAGCGGGTGATCAGGGTTGATTTCCAGAATCGGCTTCGATTCCGGCGCGCTTTGGCCTGAGGCTTTCAGCATCCGCATCAGGTTGCTGGACATTTCGTTTTCATCCGCCACCAGGCAGGCGGGTGAATCCGTCAAGCGGAAGGTGACGCGCACATCCTTGGCTTTATCCGCCAAGGCAGTTTTCATTTTTTCGACCAGATCGTGGTAGCTTTCCTCGGTTTCCTCATGTTGCTTTTTCTCGGTTTCATCTTCGAGCTTGCCGAGATCGAGATCGCCCTTGGCTACCGACACCAGTTCCTTGCCTTCGAAATCCTGCAGGAAAGAAAGCATCCATTCATCCACGCGGTCGGTCATCAACAGTACTTCGACGCCTTTCTTGCGGAAAATTTCAAGGTGCGGGCTATTTTTGGCGGCAGAGTAAGATTCGCCGGTCGCGTAGTAAATCTTGTCCTGACCCTCTTTCATGCGAGAGAGATATTCGGCGAACGAGGCGGACTGTTCACCGTTGTCGTTGTTGGTCGACGCAAAACGCAGAAGTTTGGCGATGCGTTCCTTGTTGGTCGCATCTTCGCCTATGCCTTCTTTTAACACCTGGCCGAATTCTTTCCAGAATTTCGCGAATTTGTCTTTCTTTTCCTGTTCGTCTGCATCGGCCAGTTCTTCCAGCATCGACAGCACGCGCTTGGTCGACCCTTCGCGGATGACTTTGACGTCGCGCGACTCTTGCAGCAGTTCGCGCGACACATTGAGCGGCAAGTCGCTGCTATCTATCACGCCCTTGACAAAGCGCAGGTAGATGGGCATCAGTTGCTCGGCGTCATCCATGATGAACACGCGCTTTACGTACAATTTGATGCCGCCGCGCTTGTTGCGATCCCACAGGTCGAACGGCGCGTGCGAGGGGATGTAGAGCAATTGCGTGTATTCGCTGCGGCCCTCGACGCGGTTGTGCGTGAAGGTCAGCGGTTCCTGAAAGTCGTGGGCAACGTGCTTGTAGAATTCCGAATATTGCTCAGGCGTAATATCGGACTTGTTGCGTGCCCACAATGCGCTGGCCTGGTTGATCGTTTCCAGTTCGTCTTTAACGACGGTTGCTTTCTTTTCTTCATCCCATTCCTCTTTCTTCATCAGGATCGGGAGGGAGATATGATCGGAGTATTTGCGAATGATGGATTTGAGTTTCCAGGAAGACAGGAATTCGTCTTCGCCTTCGCGCAGATGCAGGATGATGCTGGTGCCGCGCGTCGTCTTGTCGATCGCTTCGATGCTGAATTCGCCTTCTCCGGCGGATTCCCAGCGCACACCTTCGTTGAGGGCCGCGCCGGCGCGGCGAGTTTCAACGACGATCTTGTCCGACACGATAAAAGCCGAATAGAAACCGACGCCGAATTGGCCGATCAGCGCCGCATCTTTTTGCTGGTCGCCGGACAGTTTTGAAAAGAATTCCTTGGTGCCGGATTTGGCAATGGTGCCGAGGTGTTCAATCGCCTCGTCGCGGCTCATGCCGATGCCGTTGTCCGAGACCGTGATGGTACGGGCGTCTTTGTCAAAGCTTACGGTGATGTTAAGGTCGGGATCGCTTTCGAACAGTGCGCCGTTGTGCATTGCCTCAAAACGAAGCTTGTCGGCAGCATCGGAGGCGTTGGAAATCAATTCTCGCAGGAAAATTTCCTTGTTGGAGTACAAGGAGTGGATCATCAAATGCAATAGTTGCTTAACCTCTGTCTGAAAACCAAGGGTTTGCTTGTCGGATACGGCCATTTTCACCTCAAAAGTCAATTAAAGATTGTCTGTTAAAACTCATTTTAATGTCATTTAAATATTATTTTATCTATCGCCGGAAAATTTCCGTGGACAGCTGACATCGCATAAAACCACGTTCAAAATGGGGATGAACCAGGTGATTTCAAGTCTTGCCGATTTTGGGTTCGAAGAATTTCAGGGAGCACCGGCGGTTAAGGGTAAAATCTGCATATTTCAATATGGTTCTGCCATTATTTTGGAGCATATCTTGTCCGTTTACGAAAAACTGAAAGCACTGAATATTGCGTTACCGGCAGTGGCAACGCCGGCCGCGGCTTATGTGATGGCCGTGCAGACGGGGAATACCATTTTTTTATCCGGGCATATCGCAAAAAAGGACGGCAAGGTCTGGGTCGGGCAGTTGGGCAAGAATATGACGACCGAAGAGGGCAAACAGGCCGCCCGCGCTGTGGCGGTGGATCTGCTGGCGACGCTGCAGGCAGCGTGCGGCGGCGATTTGAATCGCGTTACCCGCATCGTCAAAGTGATGAGCCTGGTGAATTCGACCGGAGAATTTACCGAGCAGCATCTGGTCACCAACGGCGCTTCGGAATTGATCGGCGAGATTTTTGGCGATAAAGGCAAGCATGCGCGTTCCGCGTTTGGGGTTGCCCAAATTCCACTGGGAGCCTGCGTGGAAATTGAATTAATCGCTGAAGTCGCATAATGAAGAGCATGAGAAGAACATGAAACTCGAAAATAGAACGCCACTTCGCTGGCGTTTTTCCACACGCGCGCAACGCTTGCAAAGCTCGGCCATCCGCGAAATCCTGAAGGTCACCATGCGTCCGGAAATCATATCGTTCGCCGGCGGCTTGCCGTCGCCTGCAACGTTTCCGGTCGAGCGGATGCGGGTAGCCTTCGATAAGGTGTTGTCGAAAGAGGGCAAGGTTGCCTTGCAATACGGCCCTACCGACGGCTACGCGCCATTGCGGGAATGGGTTGCCGACTCGCTTTCTACTGGCGGCGCAAAGATATTTCCCAACCAGGTATTGATGATCTCCGGTTCGCAACAGGGCCTCGACTTGCTGGGCAAGGTATTGATCGACGAAGGCAGCAAGGTATTGGTGGAGACGCCCAGCTACCTCGGCGCGTTGCAGGCATTTTCCCTGTACGAACCCGAATTCGTTTCGGTGGCTACCGATGATTCCGGGGTGTTGCCGGAGGCGGTTGGCGAGCTTGGGCAAGGCGCGCGCTGCCTGTATGCATTGCCGAATTTCCAGAATCCTACCGGCCGCACCTTGACGCTGGAGCGCCGTATCGCTCTGGTCGATGCGTGCGACCGGCTGGGCCTGCCGATGATAGAGGACGATCCCTATGGCGCACTGAGTTATCGCGCCGAACCGCTGCAGAAAATGCTGACGATGAACCCGGGCGGCGTCATTTACATGGGCTCGTTTTCCAAAGTTTTGACGCCTGGCATACGCCTCGGTTATGTGGTGGCGCCGGCGCCGCTGGCGCGCAAACTGGAACAGGCCAAGCAGGCCGCCGACCTGCATACCGCGCAATTAACCCAAATGGTCGTGCATGAAGTCGTCAAAGACGGCTTCCTGTCGACCCATATTCCGGTCATCCGCAAACTATATGCCGATCAATGCCAGGTAATGCTGTCTGCGCTGACCGAATACTTCCCGGCGCCGGTGACCTGGACCAAGCCGGAAGGCGGCATGTTTATCTGGGTAACCCTGCCGAACTATATCGACAGTTCAGCACTGCTGGAAGAGGCAATTGAACAGCATGTCGCCTTTGTGCCGGGGGCGCCATTTTATGCAAACAACCCGGAACGCAATACCTTGCGTCTGAGCTTCGTGACCGTCCCCCCGGAAAAAATCCGCGAGGGTATTGCGATACTGGGTAAATTAATCGCCGCGAAGATGTAGCTATTGCTGTTCGCTATTATGGCGCGCTAAGCCCATTGGGTTTCAGCTTGCTCTCCAGTGCCTTGCCCTTGCGCGCGCGTTTGCCGATGTGGCGGGTTAAACCCGATGCAGACAGCAATGCCTGCTGCGCTTTGCCGCCCCGCCCGATGCCGCTCACCATGACACCGCGTTGGGTGATCGGCAGCGCCGCGAGAAGTTTTTCATTCGGTTCCAGATCCATCAGGATCACGCCGCGTCCGCCGCCGGACAGGTTCTTGACTTCAGTCAGGCCAAACACCAGCAGCCTGCCTTTTTCCGACAGACAGGCGACCGCGTCGGTGTTGTCGGTCACAGGGCGCGGGGCGAGCGGTTCATCGCCTTCCTCCAGGTTGATGAATGCCTTTCCGCCCTTGAGGCGGCTGACCATGTCGTCGGCTTTGGCGGTGAAGCCATAGCCGGCGGTGGAAGCCAGCAGCAGGGTGGCATCTGCCGGGCCGGCAAAATAATGCAGGATACGGGTGCCGTTTGCCAGGTCGATCAGCGACGTGATGGGAGCGCCGTCGCCGCGCGCCCCCGGAAGAGCGGCCACCGCCACCGAATAAATGCGCCCGTTTGAGGCGAATGCAAGCAAGTTATCGACGGTGCGGCATTCAAACGTGCCGTACAGCGCATCGCCGGCCTTGAAGGTGAATTGCGCAGCGTCGTGCGCGTGCCCGGTGCGCGCCCTCAGCCAGCCCTTGTCCGAGATGACAACGGTGACCGGTTCATCGATCACTTTTTGTTCGACCACGGCTTTTTCGGCGGTCTCGATCAGCGTGCGCCGCGCGTCGCCGAATTGTTTTTCATCCGCTTCAATTTCCTTGATGATCAGCCGTTTCATCGATGCCGGGTTGTCGAGCAGGTCTTGCAGCGTCGTTTGTTCGTTGCGCAGTTCAAGCAACTCTTGCTGAATCTTGATCGCTTCCAGCCGCGCCAGTTGGCGCAGGCGAATTTCAAGTATGTCTTCGGCTTGCCGGTCGGATAGCTTGAACGCTTGCATCAGCGCCGGTTTCGGTTCATCCGACTCGCGAATAATCTTGATCACCTTGTCGATATTCAGCAGGACCGCTTCCCGTCCTTCCAGAATGTGGATGCGGTCCAGGACTTTTTGCATCTTGAATGCGGAGCGGCGCGTCACCGTGGCAAAGCGGAATGTTATCCACTCGCGCAGAATGTCGCCCAAGCCTTTCTGGCGCGGGCGGCCGTCGCCGCCTATCATCACGAGATTGATCGACGCGCTGCTTTCCAGCGAGGTATGCGCCAGCAGCATATTCATGAACTCGGTTTGATCCAGGTTTTTCGATTTCGGCTCGAACACCAGGCGTATCGGCGCTTCGCGGCCGGACTCGTCGCGGACGGTATCGAGCAGCGCCAGGATAT
>JBIODP010000178.1:0-5413 GCA_044445195.1 Burkholderiales bacterium
GCGGACCGCGCGCTGGCCCTGAACTCCCGCCTTGCCGAAGCGCATATCAATCGCGGCGCCGTTCTTAAAGAACTGACTCGATTTGACGAAGCGCTGGCCTGCTTCGACCGGGCAATCGCACTGAATCCGAATCTGGCCGAGGCGCACAGCAATCATGGCTTCGCTCTCAACAAACTGGGGCGATTTGACGATGCGCTGGTCAGCTTCAACCGGGCCATTGCCCTGAATCCGAATCTGGCAGAGGCGCATAACGGCCGTGGCGGCACGCTTAATGAACTCGGCCGGTTCGACGAAGCGATTGCCGGTTTTACCCGCGCTATCGCCCTTCAACCGAGTCTGGCGGACGCGTACAACAATCGCGGCGGCGTGCTCAATGAACTTGGCCGATTTGACGAAGCATCTGCCAGCATTCGCAGCGCGCTCGCGCTGAAGCCGGATCTGGCCGATGCGCACAGCAATCTGGGCAGCACGCTGAAAGCCTTGGGGCGACTCGATGAAGCCGTGGCATGCTGCCGTCGGGCGCTGGAAATTAATCCGGATTTAGTCGAAGCGCACTGTAATCTGGGCAATTCACTTCAAGACTTCGGGCAACTCGATCAAGCGCTGGCCTGCTATAGCCGCGCGCTGGAGATCAAGCCCGATTTAGTCGAGGCGCACAGCAACTTGTTATTTACTCGCAACTATCTGGCCGATCAGCCTGCCGCCATACTACAGGCTGAAGCGCGGCGATTTGGCGATTTGGCGGCGCGGAAAGCCACTCCCTTTACGGTCTGGCGCAACGTTCCTGAACCGAACCGATGCCTGCGAGTGGGCCTGGTCTCGGGAGATTTTTGCACACACCCGGTGGGTTATTTTATTGAAAACGTGCTGGCGGCGCTGGCTTCCCATGCTTGCGGACGCCTGGAACTCATTGCCTATTCCACTCATTTTCATGCCGATGCGCTGACCGAACGGATTAAGGCCTGTTGCCATGCCTGGCATTCGGCAGTGGGACTTTCCGACGCGCAGCTAGCCCAGCAGATACGCGACGATGGCATCGATATTCTGATCGATCTTTCGGGACACACCGAGCACAACCGCCTGACCATGTTCGCCTGGAAGCCGGCGCCGGTGCAAGCCACCTGGCTGGGCTACTTCGCCACCACTGGCGTTGCGGCAGTAGATTACCTGATCGCCGACCCCTGGACCTTGCCGGAAACCGAGGAAGTCAATTTCACCGAAACCATTTGGCGCCTGCCGGAAACCCGCCTTTGCTTTACGCCGCCAGACGCAAATGCGGACGTGTCGCCGCTGCCTGCTTTGGCGAACGGAACCATCACCTTTGGCTGTTTCAACAACCTGACCAAAATGAACGATGCGGTGGTCGCGCTGTGGGCAAGGGTATTGGATGCAGTGCCGCAGAGCCGCCTGTTTCTGAAATCCAAACAGCTCGGCGACGCCAGCGTGAGGCAAAACGTGTTGGACCGCTTTGCCGCCCACGGCATAGGCGCCGACCGGCTGATGTTGGAGGGCTCTTCCCCCCGCCTGGACTATTTTTCCGCTTACCACCGGGTTGATATCGCGCTCGACCCATTTCCTTTTCCCGGCGGCACCGTTACCGTTGAGGCTTTATGGATGGGTGTGCCGGTGCTGACATTGGCGGGAGAGCGCTTTGTGGCGCGGCAAGGTGTCGGTTTGCTGATGAATGCCGACCTGCCCGAGTGGATTGCCGCCGATGCCGACGACTATGTGGCTCGGGCGGTGTCGCACGCCGGCGACCTGCAACGCCTGGCGGCCTTGCGCACAGGCTTGCGGCAACAAGTACTGGCCTCGCCGATCTTCGACGCCCCGCGCTTTGCCCGTCATTTCGAAGTAGCCCTGCGTGGCATGTGGGCGCAATGGTGCGATCGGATAAATCAGGGTTTTGATTGACTGGTCGTGACAGCAATATCCTGAGGTCATGCACCATATCCACGCGTTCATTAATTACATTGGCAGTTGCACGTGAGACTACTTCCAAGCAGCCTTGCTACAACTCGAAATTGATCATTGCGTGGAAATTCCGGCCAGTTTTTGAAAATTGGTTTGACTTCGCGATTTGAATACGTACAATGTCTATGTATTACTTTTTGCTTTTTCCATATGGTAGCCATGAAAACACTTACTACGGAAAAACCGATGACCGTCCGGCTTCCGTCCGACTTAGCTTGCCAGCTCGAAAAACTCACCAAAGCCACGGGCCGCAACAAGAGCGCCCTCACTGTGGCCGCGCTCCGGGATTATGTCGAAGCCGAATCCTGGCAGATTCAGGAGATCGAGGAAGGTCTTGCAGAAGCCGACAGGGGCGAATTTGCCAGTGCCGAAGAAGTAGCCTCTGTCTTTGCAAAATATGGTTGTTAATTGGACAAAAAAAGCGCTCGCCGACTTTGCGGCCATATTGGAATATATCGCGCAAGACAACCCGGAACGTGCAAAATCATTTGCCGTTGAAATTAAAGCAAAGATCGACAATCTGGCTGAGTTTCCGGCCATGGGACGACCTGGCCGAGTTCTCGGCACCCGTGAGCTGGTCGTGCATGAAAACTATGTCATCCCGTACCGAGTGCGTGGCGGCGCTGTCGTGGTAGTGCGGGTTCAGCACGCCGCTAAACGCTGGTCCCGGCGCATTTAATGAGGAATGAGGATGATCAGGACAGCAATATCCTGAGGTCATGCACCAGAGGATCGATGCCCTGCCCGTTCCTGACAAACAAACGCAGCCGTCCTTCCCGGTCGTAAATATAGAGTCCGGCGGTATGGTCCATCGTATAGCTGCCGGGATCCTTGCCCGGCACCTTTTGGTAAAACACCCTGAATTCCTTTGCCACCTTTGCCGTGGCAGCCAGGTCGCCTGCCAACCCGAGAAAACGCGCATCGAACGCCGGCACGTACTGCGCCAATATTGGCGGCGTGTCCCTTTCCGGGTCGACCGTAATGAACAACACCTGCACCTTGTCCGACAATGGCCCGAGCTGTTTCATGGCGCCGACCAGATCGGACATCGTGGTGGGGCAGACCACAGGGCATTGGGTATAGCCGAAAAAGATGATAACGACTTTGCCCTTGAAGTCGGCCAGGGTGCGCAGCCTGCCGTTGAAATCCTTCAGTGAAAAGTCCTTTGCGTATTCCAGGCCGGTCACATCGGTATTCATGAAAGCGGGGGCTGACGACTTTTCTCCGCAACCGGTTAAGGACAGGCAGGCGGCGGACAGCAACGGCAGCAATAGCAGAGCGACCAGGCGGCGCATGACAATCAATATCTGAAGTAGTGATCGACCAATAGCGCGGCGAATAGCAGCGACAGGTAAACGATCGAGTAAGCGAAGGTCTTGCGGGCAATCAGGTCGGTGTAATGGCGGTAGACCTGCCATGAATGCCACAGGAATATCGCGCTCAGGACCAATGCGCTGGCGAGATAAATCAGGCCGCTCATGCGAACCGCATATGGCAAGGTGGCGGTTGCCGCCAGCGCAATCGTATAAAGCCAGACGTGAAACTGGGCGAAGGCGGGGCCGTGGGTGATGGGCAGCATCGGCAGGCCCGATTTTGCATAGTCGTCGCGCCGGTATAGCGCCAGCGACCAGAAATGCGGCGGCGTCCAGATGAAAATAATCAAGACCAGTATCCAGGCCTGCATCGGCACGTCGTTGGCGATGGCGGCCCAGCCCAACGCCGGCGGCATCGCTCCCGACAAGCCGCCAATTACAATGTTTTGGGGGGTCGCCGGTTTCAGGATCATGGTGTAGATTACCGCGTAGCCGACAAAGGTGGCGAAGGTCAGCCACATGGTGAGCGGATTGACGAAATTGTAGAGCGTCCACATCCCCGCTCCGCCCATGACGCCGGAAAATATCAAGGTTTGCGGCACGGTAATCTCGCCGCGCGCCATCGGCCTGCGCGCGGTGCGGGCCATGCGCGAATCGATTTCACGTTCGACCAGACAGTTGATCGCGAAGGCGGCGCCGGCCAATAGCCAAATACCGATGGTGGCTGCCGCCACCAGACGCCAGTTCGGCAAATCCGGATCAGCGAGAAACATGCCGATTACCGCGCAAAATACGGCGAGCTGAGTTACACGCGGCTTGGTTAGCGCAAAATATTGGGCGAGCCGATTCGGTGGGGCAGTAACAAGAGTAGTCATGCGGTGGGCCTTAACTGCATGGTTGGCCGATCGAGCGCCGTTACGGTGGGATTTCGGGTTCGGTAGTTTAGCATGACCAGCAAAAGCACGAGCAATGCCGCGCCGCCGTTATGCGCGACCGCCAGCAGCAAAGGCCACTTCAAGTAAATAGTCGATACGCCGGTGGCGAATTGCATGGTCAGCGCCATCAATAACCAGCGGCCGGTGTTGCGTAATTCAGGCAACTGAAGCGCCCGATAGCCGACCCATCCGGCGCAGGCGATCGCGACGAAGGCAAAACTGCGATGCGTCCAGTGAATCGCGGTCAACGCAGAAAACGGCAAATAGTCTCCGCCACCGGTTTTGCCGAGGCCGCGCCATAACGTGAAGCCGTCGGCAAAATCCATCTGCGGCAACCATATTCCCTGGCACAGCGGAAAGTCGGTGCATGCCAGGGTCGCATAGTTGGTGCTGACCCAGCCGCCCAAGGCAATCTGCAGCACCAGCAGCATCAGCGCGATCAGGGCCGGCGTTTGCAAGGCTGCCGCCTGTCGGTTGGCAGCGGCGGTTGCGGTTATCCGATCGGGAGAGTCGCCAGGGCTGCCCTGTTGCGCCGCTAACCAGGCCAACGCCGCCAATAGGCAAAGCCCCAGCAACAGGTGCGCGGTCACAATGACCGGCTGCAACTTCAGCGTAACGGTCCAGGCGCCGAACGCGCCTTGCAGACAAACCAGCCCGAACACGGCAGTCGGCAGGGCCGGTGAAAATCGTGGCGCCTGAGGCCCGATTTTTAGCCGGCGACGCCAGGCGACCAGCATCTGCGCGACGATCAATACGCCCACCGCCAGCGCCAGATAGCGATGGATCATTTCGATCCATGCCTTCGACGGCGTCACCGGGCCGGTCGGCATTAATGCCTGAGCATGACTGATTTCCGCATGCGCTTGCAAGGGGTTGGCCTGGCCGTAACAACCCGGCCAATCGGGGCAGCCGAGGCCGGAATCCGTCAGCCGCGTAAACCCGCCGAACAGCACCAGATCGAAGGTCAGGAACAGGGTGACCCAAACCAGCTTGCGGTACTTGTCGGCATCGTTGGATACCCATACCGTCGCCAGCGGCAGCAAGGCCACGACCAGTGCGGTAAGCGCCATTTGAATCAACATGCCGGTCTATTCCCTATCTCTATCCGTCACTTAATCTTTACCCTATGCTGGACGCTGCCAGCAATTTATAAATGTCTTTTTTCATCTTCGCGGGGTCGGGGTTCCTGGGGAA
>JBIODP010000179.1:0-5413 GCA_044445195.1 Burkholderiales bacterium
ATATTAGGGGAACCCGCTGTGCAACCGATTCAAAAGTCGAAAAAGTTGGCCGATGTCTGTTACGACATCCGTGGCCCAGTCTTGGAAAAAGCCAAGCAAATGGAGGATGAGGGCCATAAGATCATTAAATTGAACATTGGCAACCTTGGGGCATTCGGATTCGATGCGCCGGAGGAGATTGTGCAGGATATGATCCGCAACATGCAAAACGCCTCTGCCTATACCGATTCAAAAGGCTTGTTTGCGCCGCGCAAGGCGGTCATGCATTACACTCAGCAAAAGAACGTCACGGGTGTGACGATTGAAGACATCTATCTGGGCAACGGCGCGTCCGAGTTGATCGTGATGAGCATGAATGCGTTGCTGAACAACGGCGATGAAGTGTTGGTGCCGGCGCCCGACTATCCATTATGGACCGCTGCAGTCAGTCTGTCCGGCGGCAAGCCGGTGCATTATGTGTGCGACGAACAGGCCGGATGGATGCCGGATATTGACGATATCAGGGGAAAAATAAATCCCAATACACGGGCGATTGTGGTTATTAACCCAAACAATCCGACCGGGGCATTGTATTCGGACGAGGTGCTGTTGCAGATCGTTGAATTGGCGCGCCAACATCAATTGATTGTGTTCGCCGACGAGATTTACGACAAGGTATTGTACGACGGCGTAACCCATACCTCATTGGCGTCGCTGGCTGACGATGTGTTGTTCATCACTTTTAACGGCTTGTCCAAAAATTATCGCGCGTGCGGTTACCGTGCCGGCTGGATGGTGGTATCCGGCGAAAAAAAACATGCCAAGGATTACATCGAGGGGTTGAACATGCTGGCCTCGATGCGCCTGTGCTCGAACGCAATGGGCCAGTATGCCATTCAAACCGCATTGGGCGGCTACCAAAGCATCAATGATCTGGTGGGGCCCGGCGGCAGACTGCTGCGCCAGCGCGATCTCGCTCATAAACTGCTTACCGAGATTCCCGGGGTTACTTGCGTAAAGCCGCAGGCTGCGTTGTATCTGTTCCCGCGCCTCGATCCTAAAATGTACCCGATCGACGACGATCAGGAATTCGCTTACGGGTTGCTGGCGGAAGAACGAGTCTTGATTGTGCAGGGATCCGGGTTTAATAACCCTACTCAACATCACTTTCGTGTGGTATTTTTGCCGCATACCGATGATTTGACCGAGGCTTTAGGGAGAATTGCGCACTTCCTCGAAGCTTATCGGAAACGCCACGGCACTGCCTGAGCAGGGCTTGATCGGGCAAAATCAGGCCAAATCTGGCTCCATGCTTCAACAAGGCGATACAATCTGCAATCGGCGGCGTCATGCGGCCGATTTACACTCTTGACGCGACGAAAACATAAAGTTTATGAAACCAATCAAAGTAGGGTTACTTGGCATCGGCACCGTTGGCGCCGGTACTTTCAATGTCTTGCAACGCAATCGGGAAGAGATTACGCGGCGCGCCGGCCGCGATATCCAGATTACGATGGTGGCCGACTTGAACCTCCAACGGGCGCAGGAATTGACCGGCGGCGCGTGCGAAGTAGTGAGCGACGCCAATCTGGTGGTCTGCAATCCCGATATCGATATCGTCATCGAATTGATAGGCGGCTATGGTATCGCCAAAGAATTGGTGTTGAAGGCAATCGCCAATGGCAAGCATGTGGTGACAGCCAATAAGGCCTTGCTGGCGGTGCATGGCAATGAACTGTTCAAAGCCGCGCAGGACAAAGGCGTAATGATTGCGTTTGAGGCTGCGGTGGCAGGCGGTATTCCCATCATCAAGGCGTTGCGCGAGGGCTTGACCGCGAACCGCATTGAATGGATCGCCGGCATCATTAACGGCACCACCAATTTCATTCTGTCCGAAATGCGCGACAAAGGTCTGGATTTCGCCACTGTGCTGCAAGAGGCACAGCGCCTGGGCTATGCGGAAGCCGACCCGACTTTCGATATCGAAGGCGTGGACGCGGCGCACAAGGCGACTATCATGTCGGCTATTGCTTTCGGCATTCCGATGCAGTTCGACAAGGCGTATGTCGAAGGCATTACCCGGTTGCAGGCTATAGATATTCGTTACGCAGAACAGCTCGGTTATCGCATCAAGCTATTGGGCATCGCCAAGCGCACGCCAAAAGGCATTGAATTGCGCGTCCATCCGACATTGATACCGGCCAAACGCCTGATCGCCAATGTCGAAGGGGCGATGAATGCAGTGCTGGTACAGGCAGACGCCGTCGGCGCCACACTGTACTACGGTAAAGGGGCCGGCGCCGAACCAACCGCTTCTGCGGTGATCGCCGACCTGGTCGATATCACGCGTCTTGCCACGGCAGACCCCGAGCACCGGGTGCCGCATCTGGCATTCCAACCGAATGCGATGGCCGACACGCCAATTTTACCGATGTCGGAAATCACGACCAGCTATTATCTGCGCATGCATGTATCGGATGAGCCGGGCGTACTGGCCGACGTGACGCGCATCCTGGCCGACTCGACCATTTCAATCGATGCGATGCTGCAAAAGGCGCCGGCAGAAGGCGATGACCAGACCGACATCATCATATTGACGCATCGGACGCAAGAAAAAAATATCGAAGCGGCGATCGTCAAGATCGAGGCATTGCCGACTGTCATCGGCCAGGTTACCAAGATTCGGTTGGAAGAGTTGAGTTGACTATGCAATATGACTCCACGCGCGGCCAGGCTGCGCCTCTCTCCTTTACCGAAATCCTGCTCGGCGGCTTAGCCCCCGATGGCGGCCTGTATTTGCCGGCTGAATATCCGCAAGTCTCGGGCGCCGAACTCGATGCCTGGCGCGGCCTGTCGTATGCCGATCTGGCCTTGCAGATATTGAAAAAATTCGCGACCGATATTCCTGAGGCGGATTTGAAGGCGTTGACGCATAAAACCTACACCGCCGATATCTATCGCAATGTGCGCAAGGGCGAAGATGCTGCGCAAATCACGCCGCTGCGGGTACTGGAAGAATCGAACGGCGCCACCCTGTTGCTGCAGTCGCTATCCAACGGCCCAACGCTGGCTTTCAAGGATATGGCAATGCAATTGCTGGGCAACCTGTTCGAATATGCGCTGGCCAGGCAACACGCCGAATTGAATATTTTAGGCGCCACTTCCGGTGACACCGGCAGCGCGGCCGAGTACGCCATGCGCGGCAAGCGGGGCATCCGGGTTTTCATGCTGTCGCCGCACAAAAAAATGAGCGCATTTCAGACTGCGCAAATGTTCAGCTTGCAAGATCCGAATATTTTCAATCTCGCCATTGAGGGCGTATTCGATGATTGTCAGGACATGGTCAAGGCCGTATCCAACGACCTCGATTTCAAGGCGAGGCAAAAAATCGGGACCGTCAATTCAATCAACTGGGCGCGTGTTGTTGCTCAGGTGGTTTACTATTTTCGCGGGTATTTGAGCGTCACTGCAAACAATCGGCAGAAAGTGTCATTCACGGTGCCATCCGGCAATTTCGGCAATATTTGCGCGGGGCATATCGCCCGCATGATGGGCTTGCCTATCGACAGGCTGGTGGTGGCGACCAACGAGAATGACGTGCTTGACGAGTTTTTCCGCACCGGGGTTTATCGCGTGCGCAAGTCCGCCGAAACGGTTCATACGACCAGCCCCAGCATGGATATCAGCAAAGCGTCCAATTTCGAACGCTTCATTTACGATTTGCTTGACCGCGACGGCGAACGGGTGCGCGCATTGTTCAAGAAAGTGGAGATGCACGGCGGTTTCGACCTGTCAGGCAATCCCGGTAGCGACGGCAACGAATTTGCCCGGGTTGCGCAATATGGTTTTAATTCCGGTAAATCGACCCATGCGGATCGCCTTCATACTATTCGGGATATTTATGCCCGTTATGGCGTGACGATCGATACCCATACTGCCGATGGCGTCAAAGTTGCGCGTGAGAATCTGACGCCGGGCGTGCCGATGATCGTGCTGGAAACCGCATTGCCGGCAAAATTTAATGAAACCATCCGCGAAGCGCTGGGGCATGATGCGGAACGCCCCCCCGGTTTTGAGAATATCGAGGCGTTGCCGCAACGGTTCGAGGTGATGGCGGACGATGTTGAGGAGGTTAAAGCCTTCATCGCCTCACACACCGGCCTTTGATTTATTTCTGGTAGCTATTCAGCCGCTGGCGCGAGTGCGAAGTGCGTTTGGGTGAAAGAGAGCGTCTGCTAGCAGATGCTCTTATTACCGCTGGCTACTGGTGTCATGCGCATTCCGCTCGGACTTCATTGGATTGCTCGCACTTTCTCTTTCCCCCAAACACACTCCGCACTCGCGCCAGCGGCTGAATAGTGACTATTTCTGATTCGGCAACAGCGCAGAAGTCGGCAGCACGCGGGCAGCGAGCCTGGTGTCGGCTTTCAACAGGCCGACTTCATCGCCGAGGATATGCGCAGCTTCGCCCAATAATACATCCTTGGCTTCTTTCGCTGCTTTTTCAGCGGCCAGCTCAACGCTGAGATTGCGCTCATTAGCCTGCAGTCCATCGTCTTCTTGCAGGGCCTTGTTCTTTGCCGTAGTCGCGCCTTTATTGGCGGCCTGTTTACCGTTGGCATTTTTCCCTGCATCGCTATTTTTTTCCCGCGACTTGATCCGCGCTTCCTGCGCATCGCGCTCTTTTCGCCGTTCCGCTTCATTCAGCGAAATCATATGCTTCTTGCGTTTCGCAGTGAACTCCGCAATATCTTCCTGCAGGTACTGAAAATCCTTGTCGGTTTTCACACGGATGTCATGACGGGTTTGCAGCAGGGGCAGCAGAGTGGACAGGTCGCCTTCAGGTTTATAGTCCGCAGCATCGATCTTCACCCATGGCAGTGCATTATCGAAGCTGGATTCACCATACTCTTCGGCGTCGGCGCTGGTTGGGAAACCGATGTCCGGGGTTACGCCGCGTAGCTGCGTGGTGCCACCGTTGATGCGAAAAAATTGAGCGACGGTCATCTTCAGGTCGCCGAATTTCGGTTTATCGTTGTGCGCAACCTCATCCAGGTTAATGATGGTTTGTACCGTGCCTTTGCCGAAGCTGGGTTCGCCAATCACCAGTCCGCGGCCGTAGTCTTGAATTGCCGCAGCAAAAATCTCCGATGCCGACGCTGAACTGCGATTAATTAATACGCCAAGCGGACCATCCCAAACAGGGGCGCCGTTGGTGTCGCTCTCGACCTTTACACTGCCACGGGCATCGCGTTGCTGCACCACGGGGCCTTTTTCGATAAACAGGCCGGTGAGTTCAATCGCTTCGTCCAGTGAGCCGCCGCCATTGTTGCGTAAATCGATCAGCACGCTATCGACTTTTTCTTTTTTGAGTTTAGCCAGCAGATGCGATACATCGCGGGTGGCGCTTTTATAATTTTTGTCGCCCTTTTGA
>JBIODP010000180.1:0-5405 GCA_044445195.1 Burkholderiales bacterium
ATGTGTGCGGCAAACAGACGTAGGTCGGGCTAGGTGAAAAGACCGTACCCGACCCCAGGCGGTCTGCTGAAATTTAATGTTATGCTGACCCCTTTGCTGGAACTCTGACCCCTTTGCTGTTGTTCGTCATGCGCGCCCTGCTCGCACTTCATTGGATCGCTCGCGCTGCCTCTTCCCCCAAAATGCACTCCGCACTCGCGCCAACGGCTGAATAGCTGGTAGAGCTGAAAGCGCAACGGATTGCCTCGGAAGATGTCCGGTTGATGTGTGCGGCAAACAGACGTAGGTCGGGCTAGGTGAAAAGACCGTACCCGACCCCAGGCGGTCTGCTGAAATTTAATGTTATGCTGACCCCTTTGCTGCACTTTGCTGCAGCAACTCGCATCGTCGGCCTCCAATTGGATTATTATCCAATGAGACTGCCTCGTTTGCTAATAGCTCCATTATTTATGAAGCACTACACTAGCGGTTGACAACAGGAAACCGTGATCATGCAATTTTCCAGGTACCAAAAATTATGTTTTCTGTTTTTGTGGTTACTTTTCCTTGCGGGTTGCCGTACGGTTGATGACTTCTATGGTGAGATTGTCGGCCTTCCTATTTCGCATTATGAAAGCACAGCTGGCCCACCTGCCCGCAAAGTGCAAGCGCCGAATGGAAATGAAGTATATGAATGGGAGCTTAAGTACCAAAATGGTCTCCCACAGCATTGCACAATATTTTTCGAGGTGACCGACCAAGGAATTATTGTCAAATTTTGGCATAAAGGTATTTGTGAGTCTCATGATTTTTAGCCGTTGCCCTATGCACAGTGCGACGTGTTTGTGCAGCCCAGAATCAAAGGGGTCAGCATCGCATTCCTTTCAGAATCAAACCAAAAAATTTACCCCGGAACGCCTGTGCCCTTGCGTTCGACCTGGCTAACGGCGAAGCGCGACGGCAAGCGACGCAGGAGCGCGCTTTGTGCATCGCACTGCATTTCAAAAACAATGCGAACACGACCCCTTTAATCTTGATTAACGGACCGTTAGCCGGACTGTCGGCGAAACATTAATAGCAAAGGCTGGATAATGACCTGGATTAAGAGCTTGATGAGACAGAATGCGTTCGCAATGTCGGGTGGCTGTTTGCTGTTGGTGATGACTGCGGCATGTGTTTCCGTTTCCGTAACCCATAATGAAATTTTCGAGCGAGACATGATGAGAAGGCTGGGACAGAACTTAGATAATGTTGCTGTTCCACAGCAACTCACGCATGTTGGTAAACTACCAAACGGTAATGATGAATATCAGTATCATTTTTTTAGAACTTGCGATGTAATCTACGAAGTTAGCCCAAAGAATATTGTACTGTCATGGAAGTATGCTGGCGACAGCAAAGACTGTTATATCAATCCGTAGTAAGTAGCAGCGATAAGGGTAGAGTAGAGAGCAGCCTCTCGGCAGCCCTCCCTCATCAAACCGTGCATGCAGTTTTCCCGCACACGGCTTTCAGAATCAAAGGGGTCAGCATCGCATTCCTTTCAGAATCAAACCAAAAAATTTACCCCGGAACGCCTGTGCCCTTGCGTTCGACCTGGCTAACGGCGAAGCGCGACGGCAAGCGACGCAGGAGCGCGCTTTGTGCATCACACTGCATTTCAAAATCAATGCGAGCACGACCCCTTTAATCTCCAAATTGGGGAATTAAAGGGGGGCAGCATCGCATTACTTTTGATGCGAAATACTAAAACTTTAATGTGATGCTGACTCCTTTTGCCTTTCAGCAAACCAGACGGATCCGTCGCAATTGATTCAGACAGCTTCCAAGCCGATCACTAAGCGTTTCCCTAATAATGAGATCGCTTCGGCAATCCGGGGAAGCTTTGATCCGTAATGAGGGTCCAACATACGCCGCACTTCTTTTTCGTTAACCCCGAGTCTTTTTGCAAGCTGCACCTTGGTGACTCGAGCTTCTTTCATCGCCACGTACAGTGCCGTTTTGGCTATTGTCTCCGCCGGAGGCGATACCATGTATTCTCCGCGCTTTTTCTTGGTCGGACACGGAAAACCAAGGTCACCTATCATATAAGCCGCAAATACTTCATCCATCGCATCAGCCGCCTCCTTGAGCGCGTCAGCCACATCTTCGCCTTGGGTAATTAACTGCGGCAAATCGCGACAGGTTACAACATAGCCGCCATCGTCGTCTGGCTTTAGTAGAACTGCATACTCGAAACGTTCCATATTGTGTGATCCTATAAATCCTGCGATTTGATCCCGATTTGACTGCACATTGCATGGAATGTGCCTGTTTTTAGCTCATCTCCTGGATTGCGCACCACGGTGAAATTGTTGCCGTAATATAGCGTTTCATGACTACCCTTGCCGCGAGAAGCATTTATGCTCACCGCAATCCCACGCTTTTTCCCAAGCGCTTTCACTTTTCGGATGAATTCTTTGCCAGTCATGTCAAATTATCGGACGAAAACGTCCGATATGCAACTAAATTTTTGCACACTGACGCGTGTTGTCGGATCAAGTCACGACTTATACACGTAATGTTTAATCTGCCGTAACTATTCAGCCGCTGGCGCCAGTGCGGAGTGCGTTTTGGAGGAAGAGACAACGCGAGAGATTCAATGAAGTGCGAGCAGGGCGCGCTTGACGCAAGTAGCCAGCGGTAATGAACCCGTCTACTCGCAGACGCGATCTTTCCCCAAAACGCACTCCGCACTGGCGCCAGCGGCTGAATAATCACAATCCGTCAAATTGAAATTTTTGAAGCGACAATTTAGACGCACGCAGCATTTCAATCGTCGAACCCAGCCACCGGGCATTTTCCCCCAGCCTCGATTTTTCCGGTCAACCAGTCGGCAACCGCTTCCAGCGCAGGCTGCGCAAAGCCGTAAGTCAGCAGCGCCGGCGCAGCAATATCGAGCGCCTGGAACGGGCTCCATAAAGCCAGATGCAAATCCGGCCGCCAATGGTGGCGCGCATGCTCGCCGTAGCGCAAGCGCGATGTCGAGGCCAGGATGACCATGCGGCCGTCGGCGGGCAGCGACTTCCAGTCGAAGCTCTCTGCATCGGTGAAGGTCACCAGATCGACATCGTAAAACCGCCGCAGCATTGCCGCCACGTCAACCGCCGGAATACCGGCTTCCGTTACGCCGTCGCCGAAGACATCGGCGCGTGCTACCAGACGCACTTTCGCCCCCGGCGCAGGGCGCGCCGGATTGCGATAGGCAGTCAGGCTGCGGCGCCAGGCGTCCGCCATCAATTTGCGATCTTCAGCGTCGAACTCATAGGTGCAGCAAAGGCTGGGATAGGTTGAGGCTAACTTGTCGAGCCGGCTCAAATGGGCGTCCAGCTCATCTTGCGCGAAATGGCCAGCACCAATCGCTTCCGACAGCGCCTCCAATGTTTGCAGTTGCGTCGCGCGCGTGCCCAGCTCCATTACCATATCGGCGCCCGCCTCCAGCGCCAGGACGGCCGCATTGCCGACCCCGTAGCGACCGGCAATCGCCTGCATATCCATGCCGTCGGTGATCACGACGCCACGGTAATTCAAGCTATCGCGCAGCAGGTCTGTCAGGATGCGGCGCGACAGGGTTGCCGGATATTCTGAGTCGAGAGTCGGATATACGATATGCGCGGTCATCATCGCCGGCGCCTTGTCTGCGGCCTGCCGGAACGGCGCCAGTTCTTGTTGCTCCAGAATCTCCTGCGATTTGTCCACGACCGGCAAGGCACGGTGAGAATCGACATGGGTATCGCCATGCCCCGGGAAATGCTTGACGCAACACGCTACCCCCTCGGACAGGCTGCCTTCCATCCAGGCAAGTGCCAGTTCGGCGGCGCGCTTCGGCTCTGCGCCAAACGAGCGTTCTGCAATTACCGGGTTGTTTGGGTTGTTATTGATATCCAGAACCGGGGCAAAATTCCAGTTGAAACCCAACGACTTTACGCCCCGCGCAACCGCAGCGCCAACTGCATAGGCCAGCGCTGCATCGTCGGCAGCGCCCAGCGCCATCCCTGAAGGCGCTGCAGGCAACCAGGTGGCGCGCACGACAGCGCCGCCTTCCTGATCCAGCGCGATCAACGCCTTCGGCCCCATCGCTGCCCGCAAGTCGGCGACCAATTTGGTCAATTGCGCCGAATCGACCATGTTCTGGCGAAACAGGCATACCGCGCGAATGCCGTTATCGCGCAAGAAGCCGGCAGCATCCGCATCCAGCGCAGTGCCCGGCAGGCGTATCATGACCAGTTGTCCCGCCAATTGGCGGGCCTTGGGGTTTTTTTCGTTACTACTCATGTGGTTACTCATGCGGATAGTCATGCGGCAAGATCGATCTGCTCGCCTTCCACGTAAACTGCTTTTAAATTAAGGTCCCGGTCAAACACTGCGATGTCGGCAATGCGGCCAACCGCCAGACGCCCGCGCTCCGGCATGCCGAGATAGTCGGCCGCATAAGTCGACATTCTGCGCGACGCATCGTCAAGAGGAAGCCCCAACCCGACCAGATTGCGCAGCGCCTGATCCATAGTCAAGGCGCTGCCGGCGAGGGTGCCGTCGGCCAGGCGCACTCCACCCAGGCACTTGTGAACTGTCTGCTGCCCCAGCCGGTAATCGCCGTCCTGCATTCCCGATGCGGCGGTGGCGTCGGTCACGCAATACAGGCGCGGTATCGCCCGCAATGCAGCCTTGATCGCTCCGGGATGAACGTGCAACAGATCGGGGATCAACTCCGCATATTCGGCATGGGCCAGCGCCGCGCCTGCCATGCCGGGCGCGCGATGATGAAACCCGCTCATCGCATTAAACAGATGGGTAAATCCCGCTGCGCCATGCGCCAGGGCGGCAACCCCGTCTTCATAAGACCCCAGCGAGTGGCCGATTTGAACCCGTACCCCGGCGCTTGACAATACCCGCACGAATTCAAGGTGGCCGTCAATTTCCGGCGCAACCGTGATCAGCCTGAGCGGCGCTAACGCACTGAGACGCGCAATCTCCGCCAGGCTGGCTGCATGCGCATAGTCCGGCTGGGCGCCAAGCTTGCCGGGATTGATGTACGGGCCTTCAAGATGCACGCCCAGCACCCGGGCAGTTCCCCGACGGCGCGAGCGGCAGGCGCGGCCGATAGGCTCCAGCGCCCGCTCCAGATCCGCCATGGGCGCCGTCATCGTCGTCGCCAGCATGCTGGTGGTGCCGTGCTGCGCATGCATGCGCGCAATTGCATGCACCGCATCGCCCGCGTCCATGAAGTCGCCACCGCCACCGCCATGCACGTGCAGATCGATAAATCCCGGCGCAACGATCATGCCCGTGGCGTCGAAAACTTCGGCTCCCTTTGCCGGCAGCGACGCGCCGGTTTGCGTGATGCGCTCGCCATCGAGTAGCACGTCGAGAGTGGCGTCGGTGCGGGA
>JBIODP010000181.1:0-5360 GCA_044445195.1 Burkholderiales bacterium
ACCCGGTATACATCGCCGCGCAAGCGATGACCACCGATTACTCCAGCAGTTTCGAGCCGCAGTCGATGATCAAGATGATCGGTTACGACATGACCGAGCGCGCCGCACAGCAAGTGTACGAAGCGGCTGGCATCGGCCCCGAGGACGTGCCGGTGGTCGAGCTGCACGACTGCTTCACGGCCAACGAGCTGCTGACCTATGAAGCGCTGGGCCTGTGTCCTGAAGGCGGCGCCGAACAGTTCATCTGGGACGGCGACAATACCTACGGCGGAAAATTCGTGACCAACCCGTCCGGCGGCCTGCTCTCCAAGGGCCACCCGCTGGGTGCGACCGGGTTGGCGCAATGCACGGAGTTGGTCTGGCAACTGCGCGGCACTGCCGACAAGCGCCAGGTTGAAGGCGCGCGCATCGCGTTGCAACACAACCTCGGCCTCGGCGGCGCTTGCGTGGTAACCATGTATCGTCGCGATTGAACCGCCCTAAAGAGCGAGGCAACATGATGTCAAGACAAAAGTTGATCCTCGACTACGTATTCGACCACGAGCAGAACCATCCAAACAAGGTATACCTGACCCAGCCTGTTGGTGGCGGCAAGGTAATCGACTACACCTGGGAGCAAACCGTCGATCAGGCGCGCCGCATGGCTGCGCATCTGCTGAGCCGCGGCTTTGAACCGGAAGCGCGGATTGCCATCCTCTCCAAGAACTGCGCCCACTTCTTTATGGCGGAACTCGCAATCTGGATGGCCGGAGGCGCCACGGTCGCCATTTTTCCGACCGAAACGGCCGACACGCTGCGATATATTCTGGAGCACAGCGAAGCAAGCCTGCTGTTTGTGGGCAAGCTCGACAGCTGGGAAGAACAGGCGCCAGGCATACCAGCCGGAATGCCATGCATTTCCTTTCCGCTGACGCCCCCCACGGAATTCGAAACCTGGGATAGCATCGTTGCGCGCACCGCTCCGCTGCCGGGCCGGCCCCAACGCGCTCCGGATGATCTCGCGATGTTGATTTATACCTCCGGCTCAACAGGGCAGCCGAAGGGTGTTATGCACAGCTTCGAGCGGATCACGCATGCCAGCGAATTGATGGTGGCGTATTTACATGAGGCACTTGGGGAAATAAATGACGTCCGAGGACTTTCCTACCTGCCGCTGGCGCATGCATTGGAGCGTGCGTGGATCGAATGCGCCTCCCTGATCGACGGTAAGGTTCATTTATTTTTTGCCGAATCGCTTGAAACGTTCCTGCAAGACTTGAACAGAGCGAGACCGACGATGTTTATTTCCGTGCCAAGGCTGTGGCTCAAGTTCCAGCAAGGAGTGTTTGCCAAGATACCTCCCCAAAAGTTGGATCGGCTATTGCGCATTCCGATCATAAACCGCATCGTGGCACGCAAGATACTGAAAGGACTTGGCCTCGACCAGGTCCGCATGGCCGGCAGTGGTTCCGCGCCCATTCCAGCCGAATTGATTGCATGGTACCGGCGCATAGGACTGAATCTGCACGAAGGCTATGCGATGACCGAGGATTTTGCCTATTCCCACGGATCAACGGAAGAGTTCAACCTTCCCGGCTATGTCGGTGTAGCCCACAAGGGTGTGGAAAGGCGCATCGGCGAAGGAGGCGAAATCCAGATCAAATCGCCCGGCAAAATGATCGGTTACTACAAGCGCCCCGACCTTAACGCCGAGTGCTTCACCGCCGATGGATTTTTTCACACGGGAGACAGGGGTGAACTCGGCGCAAATGGCTTGTTGAAGATCACAGGGCGAACCAAGGAACTGTTCAAGACATCCAAGGGAAAATATATTGCCCCCGCTCCGATTGAAAACCTCTTGCACGCCGACCCGATAGTAGAAATGGCATTGGTGTCCGGCCTCGGCCAGGCGTCCGCTTATGCGATGGTGGTATTGGCAGAGGATCTTCGCCCAAAGTTGGGCGACCCGGCAATGCGGAAGCAAACCGAAGAGGAGCTTGAAAAACTGCTCCAGAACGTCAACCAGAACTTGGCCGATCACGAACAACTTCAGATGATAGTGGTTTTACCTGAGCCGTGGACAGTGGCGAACGGATGCCTGACACCAACGATGAAAGTGCGGCGCAGCCGCATCGAGGCGATGGTCGAAGCGAAGGTGGCGTCCTGGTACAACACCGGGAACGCCGTTCACTGGGTGTGATCGGCTAATGGAATATTTGGAACCGCGCGGACCAGTCGAACCTCTCGAGCCACCGTGGCCACCCATTTCGGGCGGGATATAATACGCCCGACCCTGCCAACGACTTAATGGATAATAGCGCTATGACAACCCATTCACTGACTGCGACAACACCGGCGCCTGGATCAAGGCGCACTCAGGGTGAACGCAGCCAGGCGATGCGCAAACGCCTGTTGGCTGCGACGCTGCAATGTTTGGCCGAGGATGGCTACAATGGCGCCACGCTCAGTTCGATAGTGCGTCGAGCCGGCGTATCGCGTGGCGCACAGGTGCACCACTACCCAAACAAGCAGGCCCTGATGCTGGATGCGGCGGACGATTTGTTCCGCCGCACCTACCGCACGCTCGGCGAACTGATGCTTTCCATCGCGGAGGAAAGCAATCGTCTGCAGGCGCTGGTCGATGCATTATGGGAACAGGTGTTTGCAGCGCCGTTTTATCGGGCATACATGGAGTTGCTGATTGCAAGCCAGCGCGATACCGCGATGCGCCAGGCTTTGGAGGCGCTGCTGGCCCGGCAAATTGCGGTATTCGAAATTGCGATCGACCATTATTTCGAGTCGGTGCCTGGCGCAGAACAGGACATTCGACCGCTGTTTATCCAGTTATATTTGATGCTGACCGGCCTTGCCTCTCACGCTCATCTGTTGCCCGGCTCAAAAACCGTGCAAACCTATCTGCGCAGATGGGTCAAGCAGACCTCCGTTCACATGCGCGCGCGCAAAGGCGTGCGCTCGCCGCCACCGCGCCCGGAGAATTGGGCGGTTCAGCACCAATAACATGGTCAGCGATATGGTTAATGTGAAGCCAGGACAGTTCCATTCGGACGAATCAAGAGAATCGTTCAATCAGCTTCGTGACCTGGCCATAGGATACCGGCATCAGGCGTTGCATGACGTTAAGCGTCCCCGCCTTGCTACCGTAAATGATGCGCTTCTTGTTGCGCATCACGCCATTTAGAATCGCGCGCGCCATATCTTCCGGCGGCGTCGTCAACAGCTTTTCGGCCGATTCCAGAAACCGCTGTTCGGTATGGTCTGCGTATTTTGCCAGGCGCGCAGTATGCCCGATTTCAGTCTTGATGCCGCCCGGATGCACCGACGTTGCTTGCACGCCGGTTCCTTCGAGTTCGCGCCACAGGCATTCGGTCCATCCTCGCACGCCGAATTTCGAAACATTGTATGCACCCTGTCCTGGAAAGGCGACAATGCCGAAGATGCTCGAAATGTTAACGATGTGGCCTTCTTTTTGCTGCAGCATCATCGGCAAGAACGCCTTGGTGCCGTAGATCACGCCCCACAAATTTATCCCGAGCAGCCATTCAATGTCTTCCAGGGTCGAATGCTCGATTGTGCCGAGCAGGGACACGCCGGCATTGTTGAAAATGTAGTGAGCGGTGCCGAAATCGCGTTTCACCGCATCGGCGTGCGCCAGCATTTCGTCCTTTTTCGACACGTCAAGACGATAAGTTTGAACCGCCGTTCCGGCCGGAATCTGCCGCACTGTCTCCGCTAACCCCAGCTCATTGATGTCGGACAAGGCCAGCTTGGCTCCGGCTTGACCCAATTGAATCGCAAGGTGTCGGCCAATGCCGCTGCCGGCGCCGGTAATCACCGCTACTTTGTCACGATATGTTTTCATATTAACTGCCCCTGACTGATATTGACGCCATGATCGGCGTTTCGTTCAACATTCCGCGCACAACGCCGCAAGAGGCAAAATTTCCACATTTTATGCCGCTATTATTATCTTAGCACAAGGATCAGTTGAAAATTTTGCCGGTGTTCGCATCGACCAGCGCAGGTTGAGCTGAGTGCAATGAAACCCAACATCCCCCCTGGCAATGCAAATATTTTTCTTCACTGGTAATTTCTGTCCCGCGTATTCTTCCTGCCTAAAATCTCCCAATTATCTTCTGCGACATCCGATCGCCTTTACCGCCTTGCCGCTCACTTGCCAATAGTCGATTACACGGTGTACTATCGGCAAACATAGAACGTTGCCAATCAATAGGCAAGGAGACCCAATGACAGATGTCATTTTGGAGACGCGTCGCCTGACCAAGGAGTTCAAGGGATTTACTGCCGTCAACGACGTCAACTTGAAGGTTGAGCGCGGGCATATTCACGCGCTGATCGGGCCTAATGGCGCCGGCAAGACCACCTGTTTTAACCTGTTGACCAAATTTCTGGCGCCGACTTCGGGTGCCATATATTTCAATGGCCGCGACATTACGGCGGCCAAACCTGCGCAAATCGCGCGCCAGGGAATCATTCGGTCGTTCCAGATTTCGGCTGTGTTTCCCCATTTGTCAGTCATGCAGAATGTGCGCATCGGATTGCAGCGCGGGCTGGGAACCTCATTTCATTTTTGGAAGGGGTCAGCCAGTTTGTCGTGCCTGAACGATAGGGCGATCGCATTATTGGAACAGGTTGACTTGCGCGAATTTGCCGATACCGTGACGGTTGATCTTCCCTATGGACGCAAGCGGGCGCTTGAAATTGCCACTACGCTGGCGATGGAACCGGAGCTGATGCTGCTCGATGAGCCCACGCAAGGCATGGGACATGAAGACGTGAGCAGGGTAACCGAATTGATCAGGAAGGTATCGGCAGGCCGCACCGTTTTGATGGTCGAACATAATATGAGCGTTGTATCGGGCATCTGCGACAAGATTACCGTGTTGCAGCGCGGCGCGATGTTGGCTGAGGGTCGATATGAAGAAGTGGCCAACAATCCGCAAGTGATGGAAGCCTATATGGGCACCGCTTCCAGTGCTTTGGCCGGAGCGCATTGATGACGGCGGCGCTGGAAATAAGCAATTTACATGCATGGTATGACGAATCGCATATCCTGCACGATGTTAACTTGCGGGTCGAATCTGGCGAGGTGGTAACGCTGCTCGGCCGTAACGGGGCCGGACGTACCACGACGTTGCGGGCATTGATGGGCTTGACCGGCGCACGCACCGGGTCGATCAAGATCAACGGCGTAGAAGCGATAGGACTCCCGTCTTATAAAATTGCGCGCCTGGGCGTAGGGTACTGCCCGGAAGAACGCGGCATCTTTTCGTCGCTGTCAACCGAGGAAAACCTGACCTTGCTGCCGCTGGTGTCGAAGACAGGGATGTCGCTGGAAGAAA
>JBIODP010000182.1:0-5289 GCA_044445195.1 Burkholderiales bacterium
ATATCTCATCATTGCGATGATGTTAATGGCAGGCTTTACCCATGCTGCGACCGCCGCTGACCCGGCCAAGGTGTTGCGCATTCCGTTCGAGGCGCCCGACTCGGGCTTTGACGGCGCGCTGACCACTAATTTGTATTCCGGCAAAGTCCTGGAGGCAATTTTTGAGCCATTGTTGACGTACGACTATATGGCGCGGCCGGCCAGGACGGTTCCGGGCACTGCCGAAGCGATGCCGGAAGTCAGCAATGGCGGCAAGACCTTCATCTTTCATTTGCGCAAGGGTATCTATTTCACGCCCGACCCCGCCTTCAACGGCAAGCGCAGGGAATTGATTGCCAACGATTACGCATACACGTTCAAGCGGGCACTCGATCCGCGAAACCGCTCGCCCATCAGGAATTTCCTGGCCGGCAAAATCGTCGGTCTCGACGGCTTGGCCAGCCAGGCTAGCAGGACCGGGCATTTTGACTATGATGCGCCGGTGGCCGGATTGCAAACACCGGATCGTTATACGCTGCGCATTGAACTGAATGCGCCCGACTACAATTTCTTATACGTGATGGCGTTCACGGGCTTGGGTGCGGTAGCGCGTGAAGTAATCGAGGCGTATGCGCCGCGCACCGGCGAGCACCCGGTGGGAACCGGCGCCTATATGCTGCGGCAGTACGTTCCGGGCAGCAAGATTGTGTTGGTCGCCAACCCCGATTACCGTGGGTTTGTTTGGGACTTCAAGGCATCGGGCGAGCCAGGCGACGCCGCAATCGTCAATGCGATGCATGGCAAGACAATGCCGCAAATCGGACGCGTCGAGATCAGCATCATCCAGGAGGAGCAATCGCGCTGGCTGGCGTTCGAGGACAAACAACTCGATCTCGATTTCCTGCCGCAATTGGCGGCGCCCAACGTTATTAGGGGCGATCAGCTCAAGCCGGAATACGCGCAGAAAGGCATCCGCTTGAATCGGGCGATTGAACCAGTCGTTACCTTCACGATTTTCAATATGACCGATCCGATAGTCGGCGGTTACAGCAACGAGAAAATCGCGTTGCGCCGCGCGATCGCCATGGCATATAACATTCAGGCAGAGGTCGACCTGATACGCAACGGCCAGGCGATGCAGTCGGAAATGCTGATTCCGCCCGGGGTCACCGGCTTCGATCCGCTCTATCGCAGCAGCATTGCCTACGACCCGGTACTTGCCAATCAATTGCTGGATCACTTCGGTTACAAGCGGGGGCCGGACGGCTACCGGACCATGCCGGACGGCAAACCGCTGCTGTTGCAGATACACCGGGAAGCGGATGTCGCCAACACCGAAATGGCGGAACTGTGGAAGCGCAGTCTTGAACAAATCGGAATTCGGGCCGAACATCCGGTCAGTAATTTTTCGGATAACCAAAAGGCGGCGTCGGAGTGCAAGTTAATGATATGGGGTTCCGCCTGGTACGCCGACTATCCGGATGGGGAAAATTTTCTGCAACTTTTATATGGACCGAATGCCCACCAGGGGAACATAGCTTGCTATCAATCGGCAGCATTCGATTCTTTGTATCGGAAGGCGATGGCGCTGCCGCCGGGAGCGGAACGCACGCGCCTTTATGCAGAAATGAATCGCCAGATGGAAGCGGACACTCCTTGGGTGGTCCAGTCGAATAGGGTACGCAATTGGATCTCGCAGCCTTGGGTGACTGGATTCAAGAAACATCCGATTCTGAACGCCGAATGGAAGTATCTCGACGTTGCCACACATTAACCGGCAGCCTTGGGGGAGTTCAGGATAATAAAGGCGATATCGTGGTTACGCAGAGCGGCGATCGCGTGCCTCCACTGCAAATCCACATTGCCGACGGTGACGGGTCGCCGCCGGCTGGATCCGCTTTACTTCCGGATTATGCGCCAACACGATATTCACGGGAAACTTGGGCAACCTGAACCACATACGACTCATACCAACGCTCTCTGCCGAGTTGTTGCGCTAGCAGATGTTCGGCATGGGATTTCCAGGCTCGAACGCGCGCTTCGTCCGGCCAATAGGAAAGCGCAATTTCATCATTTCCCTCTGTGACCGCCTGAAACTCAAGGCAACCATATTCTTTAAGCGCCAAGTCCCGCATGCGGGCCGCAACCTTGGCATACTCGCCGTCAAGCACGCGAATTTTTGCGCGGAATATTACGACAACCATGCAATCCCTTCCTTATGGCACGACGCATTCGACCGGTCTCGGCCATTCAGCCTGTTGCCCGATACCGGCCAGAATGTTAAAGCGCTAACCATACACTATTTTGGCTAACGTCGGTGTTATGCGTTTGTAAGGTATTTACACTGTTGGCCAAGCGCCGACCTCCGCACTCGCGCCAGCGGCTAAATAGTTACTTGTGCAAAGAAAAATCACTTGCTCACGGTGGGCCGAATAACCAATTCGCTAAATCCGGTATTCAAATCAGGTTCGCGAGCAAAGTAATACTCGGGCAGAAAGGCAATCAGAACCTCGGCGGTAGTGCGGACGATGCAACCTGAAGCGACGTGGCCGCCCACCACATGGCCGCGCGCATCGGCCACCGTAATATGAAGGTGTGCTCCGTCGGGCGAGAGCGAGCCCGCAAGGGTCAAAATCTCGAGATCGCCTTGAAGCTCGGTTGCTTGGGTGGCCCCGGCGTACCGCAGATTGGCTATAGAGAGGCTACCGATGCCCTGAAGCACAAAGCCTGCGCTCAATTGGCGCTCGACAAGGGTTGCTTCGAGCCAGGCCCGCAAGTCTTGCCCGGGGAAAATGCGCAAAGGGAGTGTATGCATGATATTGGCAAGGTTAACGCAATCATGCAAATGGCGCACGGGTTTTCGCGATAATTTGCGCTGCGATGATTGCGCAAAATCACCAAAATTTCAAATGAACTTGCCCGATATGTTATTGCACCGAGTGCTATACTAGCGTAGGCTTATAAATAAACCTAAAGTGACAAGTGCGAAATCCAATGCGTCTGCGAGGACCTTCAAAACTGCATGGTTTGCAAAAGAAGCCAGAAAGGCCAAGATAACGGACAGCGCTCTCTGCAAGGCAATTCGGCAAGTCATGCAAGGGCAAGCTGACGATCTCGGCGGCGGAGTGTACAAGAAGCGATTGAACGACAACATGCATCGGTCGCTTGTCTTGGCCAAGGCTGGCCGATACTGGGTATACACTTACTTATATGCCAAGAAAGACCGTGAAAACATTGAGCCGGATGAACTTGCTGGATTTAAACAATTGGCGAAATATTACGCAGCTAAAACTGAAAAAGAAATAGCAATAGAATTGAAAAACGAAGATTTATTGGAGATTTGCCATGACTGTGAAGACTAAGTACAAAAGCGACGCATTTGAAGCGATTCACAGTGCTGCTCAAGGTCTTTATCGTGCCGGCACGATCGACAAAGCGACGATGCGCGAATTTGACGAATCTTGTTTAGATAAGATTCCGGTATTCGATGCGAACGACATTAAGCGAATCCGTGAACAAGTTCACGTTAGTCAAACGCTTTTTGCACGTTATCTCAATACTAGCGAATCGACCGTGCAAAAGTGGGAAACCGGTCAGAAGCGACCAAGCGGGATGGCACTCAAACTCTTGCGCGTCGTTCAGAAACATGGCCTTGAAGTGCTTGCTTGAGCATAGTTTCGTTGTCGCATCAACGTATCGAAGCGTAGCGTGACAGACAATTGGCATGGTTGGAGGTGTAGTCCTGCTTTTAGTTGCGCATGCATATAGCGAATCGGAGAGCGGCGCGGAACACATCCGCATCATCTCGGCGCGACGTGCCACCAAGTTGGAAAGGAAAGTCTATGAGCAAGGTACCTGAATCCGTACGTAAAGAACTCACGGCGTTGGCCGCTAAGCCAGAACATGAAATCGACTTCTCCGATCTTCCGGCTACGACTGAGCAAGACTGGCAGGGTGCAGTGCGTGGAAAGTTCTATCGACCGATCAAACAACAATTGACGGTGCGCATCGATGCCGACGTTCTGGAATGGCTTAAGAGCCAAGGAAAAGGATATCAAAGCCGCCTCAACGAGATTCTGCGGGCAGCAATGCTCGATAAGGTTCGCCATAGGTAAGCATACAAGACCAGCCACTGCCGGAAATTGGCCGGACTGGCCGGTCATGGTAGCTGCTAGTCCGTGGAACAGGTATAACAAGAAGGTAGTCATGGAAATGAAACGCATCAATGCCGGGAAACTACGTGCTATCGGATACGACCCGCGAGAGCGTACGCTGCGGGTCGAGCTCGATGATGGAAGTGCGATAGATTACGCGGGCGTCGGGAACGAGATCTGGCGCCGGCTGTCCACCTCAGGTTCGGCGTGGAGCTATTACCGCGACAACATTGAAGAGGAATTCTCCGGTCGCCGAGGTCGAGTTGTATCGCCCCCACAAAAAAGAGCTAATCCGCTTGACGAACTGTTCAAAGCTGACAGTGACGATGCCGAACCTTAAACATCGTGTAGATATCGTCTGTTCGCGAATGCGTGCTTTCGGGTTGAAAGCGTCAGTTCAGCCGGTTAGGTGGGACTGATACGCCCAACGCGTGCGATGGCAAAAAACCGTTGGGCTTTGCAGCCCAACCTACGCACTGGCGGTAGGGCGCCCTCTCCCCCACCCCTGTGTCCCTGTAGGGACACAGGGGTGGAAAAACCGCTATTACTTCGCGGCCATCAGCGCCATTGTCGTATCCAGCATGCGGTTCGAGAAGCCCCACTCGTTGTCGTACCACGACGACACCTTGACCAGATTGCCGGACACCTTGGTCAGCGTCGCATCGAAAGTGCTGGAAGCCGGGTTATGGTTGAAGTCCACCGATACCAGCGGATCTACGTTATAGGCAAGAATACCCTTCAACGCGCCTTCCGATGCTTCTTTCATGATTCCATTGACTTCTTCGACCGTCGTTTCGCGAGCGGAAATGAACGACAAATCAACGATAGACACATTGATGGTCGGCACGCGGATCGCGTAGCCGTCGAGTTTGCCATTCAATTCAGGCAAGACCAAGCCGACCGCTGTGGCAGCGCCGGTCTTGGTAGGAATCATGCTCATGGTGGCTGAGCGGGCGCGCCGCAAATCTTCGTGCAGCACGTCGGTCAGCACCTGGTCGTTGGTGTAGGCATGCACGGTGGTCATCAAACCGTTGACGATACCGATCTTATCGTTCAACGGCTTGACCAGCGGCGCCAGGCAGTTGGTGGTGCAGGAGGCGTTGGAAATAACCGTGTCGGTCGCTTTCAGCACCTGATGATTCACGCCGTACACGAT
>JBIODP010000183.1:0-5278 GCA_044445195.1 Burkholderiales bacterium
CTCTTTCCCCAAAACGCACTCCGCACTCGCGCCAGCGGTTGAATAGTTACAAGTTATAAAAAACAATAAAAAAAGCCAGTCGCAAAGACTGGCTTTTTCGGAAGACACACTCACCACACCTACTTGATTCGCTTCAATCTTAACCCCATTTGTCCACCGGCGCACCCCCATTGCGGCAACACGCCTGACGCTTCATCCATCTTCGCCAATCGGCGATGAAATTAATTCCTCACCTATCCGGTAACAAACCAAGTAAACTCTTGCAGTACCGGCTGTTAAGATAATTTTCCATCAACCTGCCCCGGTAAAGGAGCATGCAATGAACGCCATGCGGGAGAGCGGTTTCCACACTGCGCAGCCGCTCATGTTGGCCATATTGAGCCTGGTTAGCCTGTCGATAAGCGCGGCATGCATGCCGCATGCCAACGCTGCGTCAATCTATCGCTCGGTCGATGCGTCCGGCAACGCGTCCGTCTACTCGGATCGTCCGCTTAACAGGAGCTCGCAAATATTTGCCGTGTTCGACGGCCGCCAGTTATGGCCGCGCGCGGGAACCGGCCCGGTGTCGATGCCGCAACTTGCCGCCCGGCGCGATGCGCTGGAACCGTTGGTTCAGCGCATCGCAGCCATGCATGGCGTGCATGCGTCCTTGCTCAAGGCGATAATCGAAGTCGAGTCCGGCTTCAATGCGCGCGCGCGTTCGTCCAAGGGCGCTATCGGTTTGATGCAGGTAATGCCGGCAACCGCCGCGCGCTATGGCCGCTTCAATCTGTATTCGCCGGAAGAAAACGTCGATGTCGGCGCGCGTTACCTGCGTGATCTGCTGTCCATGTTCGGCGGCAACGTGCGTCTGGCGGTGGCGGCTTATAACGCCGGCGAGAATGCAGTGATCCACAGCGGCTGGCAAGTGCCGGCCTATCCGGAAACGCTCAAATACGTGCCAATGGTGCTGGAACGTTATAATCGTTTCCAGTCGCGCCAACGCCCTTGATGGAAGTGCCGCCGGTGACTATCGGTACTCAACAATATTACGCCAACGCATGCAAAAGCCATTCCGCAAACCGCCGAATCCGATAACAGAGATCACCGCTCCTGGGCAAAGGGGAACTGCGCAATTATGGCGGATCGTGGTGCGCATCTCCTGGGCTGCTGCAACTTTACTGTGCCTGGTCGTCGTAGGGGCGCTGGGTTTTTACACCATAGGCGGCGGCAAGGCGAATTGGTCGGATGCAATTTACATGACCCTGATCACCATCTCGACCTTGGGTTATGGCGAGATCATCCCGCTCCACACCCTCGGGGCGCGTCTTTTTGCCGGCTCAATGGGCATTGCCGGCATGGGCATACTGACCTTTCTCTTTACCAGTCTGGCGGTATTTTTTCTTGAGAAGGACCTTGATTATTCCCTGCGGAGAAGACGGATGGAAAAAAGCATCGGCAAATTGCGGCAACATTATATAGTGTGCGGTTTCGGGCGCGTGGGCCGCAATGCGGCGCGCGAGTTGGAAAATACGGGGCGTCATTTTGTTGCCATCGACCCTGAGCAGACCAATTTTGATGACAATCTTGAAAAATTTTCCAACCTGCTCTACCTGCACGGCGACGCTTCCGACGACGATTTTTTAATCGGCGCCGGCATCGCCAACGCGCGGGGCCTGTTTGCCGTCACCGGCGATGACTCGCGTAATCTAATGATCATTATTACCGCCAAGCAGATCAATCCGAATATACGGGTGGTGGCGCGCGCCCAGGAAACGCGTAATATCGAAAAAATGCGCAAGGCAGGGGCCGACGAGATCATCTGTCCGGATTTCACCGGCGGCATGCGTATGGCGTCGGCCATGGTTCGTCCGCATGTGGTCGGCTTTCTGGATGAAATGCTGAAGTCGGAAAAACGCATACGCGTTGATGAAGTAACCATCCCGACCGAATTTCCACCGACCCGAATAGGTAACCTGCGTTTGCGCAATACCGATTACGTCCTGCTCGCCGTGCGTGCCGAAGGCGAATGGGCCTACAATCCGAATGATGAATATCTGCTCTACGCCGGTAACGTCCTGGTCGCCATGACCAGCCCGGAAGGACGTGCCCAACTCGAAACGCACCTGCGTGAGATGATCGAATAGGCAACTTCCCCGCTGCGACTTGCATAATGCGGAAGAAAAGAATTCCCTCTCCCATGCGTGGGAGAGGGTTAGGGAGAGGGTGTTCGCCAAGCCAATCGCTCTTGCACGCCCCCTCTCCCCAGCCCGATGCGCTATATCTTAACGCGTCGGCAAAAAAAACCGGCGGCAAAAGCCGCCGGTCCGGGGTACCGCAAACAGGCAGATTACTTCGGTTTTGCCGCAAACGCGAGGCAAAAACCGGTTGGTGTAATTTCCGTGTCGCCCGGGAATACTTTGCATCCGCCCAGGGCGGTAGGCGTCTTGCCCGGGATAAATTGCGCACAACCGCTGCAAGACCGGCCTGCGTTAGGCGTGTTCTGGTACTTCATGATGGTGCGCATCTGCGCGTTGGTCGCTGCACCGGCTTTGCTGGTCAATGCCAACAGCGGTATCGCAGCTAGTGCTGCGCCGCCGAGCTTGATGAATTGACGGCGAGTAGAGGTAATTTCGTTTTTCATGGGTAGTTCCTGTCAGTTTTCATAAAGGGAGGGCAAACTCGGCGTTTCGAACCCGGCATTTGCCGACGATATTCATGACGACTTTCCTAGTATCGCCAAAAATCTGCGTAATTTTACCGTTAATTTGCATTTCAAGCTCTGTGCTGATTAATTTTATTGCCGGCAATATTTTTTTGACCATATTTTTAGATCGACCACTCATGCATTTTGTTCCATAATCGATGTCGTTAAGGGGTATTTCAAGCGCTCAAGGCGACATCCAAAGGGGAAGATCGTGTTCGAATCGGCTGAAATCGGTCACAAAATCGACAAGGAAACCTACAAGAAGGCCGTGCCTGCGTTGCGTGCGGCGCTGCTGGAAGCGCAAGTCGAGTTGGTGCAAAGCAGAAAAATACCCGTCGTCGTGCTGATCAGCGGTCAGGACGGCGCCGGTAAAGGCGAGACCATCAACATTTTGTACGAGTGGATGGATCCGCGCTTCATTTCCACGCTGGCGTTCTCCGAACCGTCCGATGAAGAAAACGAGCGGCCGGTCATGTGGCGCTACTGGCGGGCACTGCCGCCCAAAGGGCGCGTCGGCATCTTCGCCGGTTCCTGGTACTCCGACCCGATCCGCCAACGCATCCTGATGGAAATGTCGACATCCCGTCTCGATTCCCGCATCGATCAGATTAACCGCTTCGAAGCGATGCTGGTCAATGAAGGGGCGTTAGTCCTCAAATTCTGGTTCCATCTGACGCGCGAAGGCCAGAAGCAACGCTTGAAAGCCCTTGAATCGAACCCGCGCACCGCATGGCGCGTCACCAAGGCGAGCTGGGAACGATTGAAAACCTACGGTCAGCTACAGGAAGTTGCCGGCCATCTTCTGCGCATGACAAACACGCCTTGGGCGCCGTGGATCATCGTCGAAGGCACCGATGACCGTTACCGTTCGCTGACGGTCGGCCGCGTCCTGCTTGATTCGCTACGCAAAAAATTAGCCATAACCGAGAAGCAGGACACCCCCGTCGCCCCGCCGATACGAGTCGATACCGACGGCCGCGACGTGCTATCCGAACTCGACTTGAAAAAATCGCTCGCCAAGGCTGAATATGAAGACCAGTTGGCGCACTGGCAGGGCAAGCTGTCCGAACTGGTGCGCGACCCGCGCTTCAAGAAATATTCGGTGATATGCGCGTTTGAAGGCGCAGACGCCGCCGGCAAGGGCGGCGCGATACGCCGCATCGGCGCGGCGCTCGACGCCCGCCAATATCAGGTTGTCCCAGTCGCAGCGCCCACCGAAGAAGAGCGCGACCAGCCCTACCTGTGGCGTTTCTGGCGGCACATGCCGCGTCGTGGCCGTTTCGTGATTTTCGATCGCACCTGGTACGGCCGTGTGCTGGTCGAACGTATCGAAGGTTTCTGCGCCGAACACGACTGGCTGCGCGCCTACAGCGAAATTAATGATTTCGAGCATGAACTTGCTGAAGCAGGTGTCCTCGTTGTCAAATTCTGGCTGCAGGTGAGCCAGGAAGAGCAGTTGAAACGCTTTCAGGAGCGCGAAAAAATCGACTTCAAACGCTTCAAGATTACCGAGGAAGACTGGCGCAACCGTGAAAAATGGGACGCCTACCAGGCCGCGATCTGCGACATGGTCGACCGCACCAGCACCGGCACCGCGCCTTGGATATTGGTGGAAGCCAACGACAAGAATTATGCCAGGGTAAAGGTGTTGCGCACCTTGTGCGAAAGAATTGAAGCAGAACTCGACGGCACGTCCCAGACAGAGCTTGGAACCAAAAAAATCACTGAACCCAAGGCGCTAAAGACGGTAAAACAACCGAAGCAGGCCAAGCATGCGGGGAAACGGCAACAAGGCTCCGAGCCTGCCGAGTCCGCCGAATCCTCACCCACTGCAACCGGCGCCCGTAAAAAATAAGGCAACGCGGCCAAGGTCCCGAATCTCTGAATTTTGGTAACTCTTCAGCCGCTGGGGCGAGCGCGGAGCGCCTACCCGCCTGCCCCCTGCACCCGCTTCCATTCCCGCAGCACCATGTTATGCGCCTGACTCACCAGATCGTGATAACGCGATTTTTGCACGCCCAATAACCGCGCCTTGTCGTCGCGTCCGGTGACCACCACCACCTGGTTGTTCACATGCGCCTTGTCCAGGTGATACATGACGAATGCCTGCCGATGCCGTTCCGGCAGCGAAACGACGATGCGTTCCAGCCGGGCGGCCTCGCCCTCATCGCAGGGTAGCCGCCGGTAGCTGGGTTGATGCACGTCGGTGGCCCGGTACAGGAAACCGAGCGGACAGCGAAAGCCCACCGGCAACCAATCGCGCCGCCGCCCCCAGCGCATCCAGTTTTCAATCTCGTGACGCAGTATGCCTTCAATCTCTTTGGTGCGCAAAATATTCCAGGCGCCCGCACCATCGCCATTTTCACTCTCAGTCCCACCCTTCTCGCTGTCGAATTTGACGCCGTCCGACGCCGGTCGGCTATATTTGCGCGACTCCAGCGCATGCGAAGGCTGATGCGACAACCTGGCGCCGACCAACTGCAGCGCCAGTACGTTTTCAAACCCGTCTTTCATGTTGCATTTCCTTTTTATCTGATAACTATTCAGCATTTAATTAGTTTCATACGCGCCAACCGCCGTATGCGTAAATGC
>JBIODP010000184.1:0-5276 GCA_044445195.1 Burkholderiales bacterium
CCGTATACAAAATCAAGCTCGCGACTGACGCCGATATGGTATTCGTGCTTACCAGCGGCGGCCACAATGCCGGCATTGTCAGCGAACCAGGCCACCCCCGGCGTCACTTCCGCTACGACGCCGCTATTCGACAGGAGAAATACGTCGACCCGGAAACCTGGCTGGCGACCGCATCGACACAAGAGGGTTCATGGTGGCCGGTATGGGTTGACTGGCTTGACAGTCATGCCAGCACGCAAATTGCGCCTCCCTCGCTTGACCCGACAGACAAGGGCTACCCGCCACTTGGCGCCGCTCCCGGGAGCTACGTTTTTGAGCGTTAATATGAATGCCGCCTCATTGGGCTCCGCGCCCCGGCTCGGCGTCAGAGATGCTTCTTCGCTGAATACATGAGATCATCCGCCCGCCGCATCAGCGTATCCGGCGTCTCGTGCTGATCGAACTGCGTAATGCCCATGCTCATGCTCACCACCGGGCAGCTCTTCTTGGGATTCCATTCCAGCGCCCAATGTTGATCGAACGACGCCTTTAGCCGACGACCGATAGCTTCAGCTTCCTCGCAACACGTCTCCAGCAGCAACACCATAAACTCGTCGCCACCGACACGAAACGCCATGTCGGTCTTGCGAAGTTCATCCTGTATGGCATGCGCGGCGAAACGCAACGCGTTGTCGCCCTCCAGGTGGCCCAGCATATCGTTTACCTGCTTGAACTTGTCCAAATCGATGGAGATCAGGCTCAAAGGCCGGTTATAGCGCTTGGCGCGCTCCATCTCCGGCTCCAGCACGGAAAGAAAGTGGCGCTGATTGTGCAGGCCCGTCAAGCCGTCGGTAATCGACATGTGCATGAGCTTTGCCTCAAGCTGCTTGCGTTCGGTCAAATCGTGAAAGAAACCGATGCTGCCGATTTCTTCGCCATCGCGCACAATAAGCCTGGCCGACAGTCGAACATCAATGATGCGACCACCCTTTGAAACAGCCTGCGTCTCATAACCTTCGATCTGCAACTCCGGATTCGCATAGAGCTGTTTCTTGATCTGATGCGCATGACCGACCGTGGCATATATATGGGTAATCGAAAGGCGCATGATGGCCTCCTCGCTGGTATAGCCGAGCAGCCGTTCCGCAGCCGTATTGAAAAATACAATAGCCCCGTCCCGGTTCACCGCAATGATTGGGTCAGGGCACAGCGAAACGAGATCTTGAAGATCGGATACCACTTGAGGAAGTTGTTGTCCCAAGACTGCACTATGGTCCATAAATGGATCTTAGAATTAGAATCCGATAATAATGGCACCATCGATGCAGAAAAGCAAGGACTGTAACAATTCTGTCATAATCCCATGCCGAAACCATGCAAACCCGGTCTATAGCGATGCCGGGGCGGGACGCAATCCAGTCAGGAAATACTCGATTAATTCGCGCACCGGCCTGATTGCATTGCCAAATGGCAAACTTTCAGAGCCCCGAAAAAACAATCCGCGTTTGACATCGCCTTTGAGTGCGAAAGCGAGCTGCGTATCGATGCAAAACTGACCGGCCTTGACGATACCGTCACGCAAGCCGCATTGCTGCAGGCAGTCGAAACCAACCGTGCATATTTTCGGTTTTGCCTTTTTCTGCAGCTTTTCTTCCTTCTCCAGATAATTGGCAAGCCAAGGGGTGCGCACCGCGCGCGCCGGCAACCCGGCAACGCTCATGAAAGTGACGATATCTTCCGGTCGTGCGTTGGCCAACACTTTTTTAAAGTTGATATGCGCATCGCACTCTTCCGTGACGGCAAACGGCGTTCCCAGTTGCACCGCGCTGGCGCCCAGCGCAATGAGCTCGCCCATCTGCTCGTGGCTATGAATTCCGCCTGCGACGATCAATGGAATCCGTTCGCGCTCGATGTCCAGTTGCTTGAATAGTTCAAAGGTTGCTTCCAATACCACGGGAAAAGCAAATTGAGGGTTATAAACATCTTCCGGCCGCGCTGCGCCAAGATGGCCTGCAGCGTAACGCGGATTTTCAATCACAATGGCATCCGGCAAACGGTTTTTACGCATCCACTTTTTCAGTATCACGCCAATACCGCGGGCATCCGACAATATCGGAATCAGCGCCACGTTGGGATGGTTGGTGGTCAACTCAGGCAAATCGACCGGCAAGCCGGCGCCCACCACCACGGCATCTGCCCCGCTCTCGCAGGCTTGTCGCACATAGGCGGCATAATCAGCCACCGCACGCATGATATTCACCGCTATTACCCCGAGCCCGCCGCTGATCTCCTTGGCTGCATGAATCTCGCGGTCGAGCGCAATCAGATTCACCGAATTGATCAGCTGCTTGTCGCGCGACCGATCGGTTTGATCCATCAAATCTTGATGATGGTGCCGCAAATCGATACTGGATATGGTCCCGACCGCTCCCAGCCTGGCGACATTCCCCGCCAATCTATGCGCTGAAATTCCGACACCCATACCGCCCTGAACAATCGGCAACGATAATTTATCTTTCAATTTCCACAGCGGAAATACACTTTCTAACATAGTCATCTTTCTGTTCATGCCATGCGTTTGCCAGATACAAAAATGCACTGGAAAACCAATCGGCAGCCGGAGACGAATATAACACGGCCCCAGCAGTTCAACTTCCGGTCGGTCTGCGTTGCTTACCGCTGATGGGTCACGGATGGTAGGATGATCCCGGAACTATATTTGCCCCCTCCTGCGGTCGCATCGCTCTTAGATACAGGCATGGTTGACCATGTTGCACAGTGTAAGGAACCACCCGGATCAAAACCTTGATCCATATCAAATTTGACCAATATGTTATGGGCAAGCCATCACCCTCACCACATCGCATTGCCAAATGACAACTATGCGAATTTCTGGATGAATTTTTGGATAAAGCCGCCAATCAAATCCTATTTTCCGCGAAACAATATAATGGATAGCTTCAAAAAAGAAAAAACCGTTACCGCGTCAATACCGGGATTGATGAGAAAATACCTTCCCCGGGATTTCCTGAAAGATTAGTCATGTCGTTGTCGCGTCAATTTATCCGCTTCGCCGCCGTCGGCATATGCGGCACTGCTGTTCAATATATCGTGCTGGGAACGGGAGTCGAAATATTCGGCATACCTGCCGCATTGGCCTCAGGGTTAGGCTATTTGTGCGGTTCGGTGGTCAACTACCTGCTTAACTATTTTTTCACTTTTGAAAGCGGCAAGACGCATGCCGAAGCAGCCACGAAGTATTTCACCGTGCTGGCAGCAGGATGGTGCATCAACACCGGCTTAATGGGATTGCTGGTGCATCGCTTGGGCTGGAACTATTGGTTGGCGCAAATATTAACGACAGGCATCGGTTTGATCTGGAATTTCGCCGGCAGCCGCTTGTGGGCGTTCAAGGAAGCACGCGGTTAAAGCAAGCAAAGCGGCGCATTCTGTCTGCTATAAGCCTGAAAACACTATCAACAACATGGCCATTCCTGTACGGCGCGCCGTTACAATCGTATACTGTAGCCTACCTTTTGAAATAGTCGGAATAGACCTCCACCCAAACGTCACATCAATCTGTTCCCAGCGCCAATTTATACGAAAGCGAAAAAAGTTCGACCATGTCACAACACTACTTTGAAACTGTCTATCAAAATCGTCCGATTGAAATCCTGATGGGATGGGACCGGCCTTCGCAAGGCTATTACATGGTAATCGAATGGTCCGATGAAGATAACGACGATCAGATTTACCTGTACACCCATTTGAACGACGACAGCCTGCCCATCCCGTTTCCCAAAACATTGGCGCCTTTTCTGGGCAAGCTGGCAACCTTGGGCATCATGGTTCCATCCGCCATGCTTGAGGGTGTGCTGGCGGACGGCGCCTCCAATATCGGCAATCGAACCGAGTATCACAACTAAGCTTAATCCGAGACTTTCCATTAACCGCTTATTCGTGCTTCGGCAATCGTTTCGCCTTGCTGCGTTTGAGTCGCCGGTATAAGGTGTTGCGGCTGATTCCGAGGCGTCGAGCTACTTCCGACATATTTCCCCCTGACGAGATGATGGCATGGTCGATCATTGCGTCGGACAAAACCTGCAGATTTTCCGTGGTTGGAAACGCGCGTTGGCGGGGCGCCTGACTTTGCAATTCTCCAACCAGATCTTCAGAAAGATGATGCATGCCGATGCGAATTCCGTCGTCGTCGAGAAGAGCGCAAGCGGTGCGCAGCGCGTTCGCCAGTTGGCGGAGGTTGCCGGGCCAGCGGTAATTGCTGAAGGCCTGCGCCACATCGGCGTCAAGGACAATGTTGCGCCCTTGGGCTACCTCTTCGATCAGGCGCGTGACGAGTATCTGGAAATCGCTACGCTCACGCAACGGGGGCAAGGTCAACGTCAAGCCGTTGATGCGATAGTAAAGGTCGGTGCGGAAGCGGCCGGCCGCCATCTCCGTTTTCAGATCGCGATGGGTGGCGCATACCAACACGAAATCCACCGCAACGGCCTTGCCGCCACCAAGCGATGTCACCTGCCGCTCCTGCAAGACACGCAGGAGCCGTCCCTGTAAGAGCACCGGCATGTCGCCGATCTCATCGAGGAAAAGCGTGCCGCCATGCGCCTCTCGAATGCGCCCCGGCGTGCCTTCTCGTCGGGCGCCGGTGTAAGCGCCCGGCTCGTAGCCGAATAATTCTGCCTCGATCAAGGTTTCCGGCAGCGCCGTGCAATTAACCGCGACAAAAGGTTTTGCGTGGCGCGGTCCTGCCTCATGTAAGGCGCGGGCGAAGAGCTCCTTGCCGACGCCCGATTCTCCCTGCAGCAACAGAGGAATCGGTTTGCCGCATACGCGCCGTGCGCGGTCGATGGCAGCGCGCATGCAGGCATCGCCCGTGTCGAACGCAGTCAGCGCATCACGCGGCGTCAGGCTGCTTACGACAGTCAGCGGCCGCCGGCTCGGTTCGATCCGTACGAATAAACGACCGCCTCGTGCTCGTTCTACCAGCAGCGGCTGGCCTGACCGGCGGCGGGCCCAATCGATCATGTCGCCGATCCGCAGTCCGAGCACGCGTGTGAGCGGCGTTGCGCCGAGGTCGGCGGGGGCTAGATTGAGCAGGGCTAACCCTGCCTGGTTAGCACCGACGATCCAGCCGTCTTCCGACAACGCGGCGACGCCTTCGGCGACCGTGCCGATACCTTCGGCCAGCGGATGAAAGTGCAGGCGCACCGCATCGCCGTGACGCGCATCGAACAGTCGGTTCTCAATCATCTGCGCTGCCGCACGCACCAATCCAAAGG
>JBIODP010000185.1:0-5263 GCA_044445195.1 Burkholderiales bacterium
CGCGTTGCGCCAACCACTCCAGCGTCCCGGCAAGTTTATCCTGCTGATAAGCGCTTGAAGTCGATTTGTAGTTTTCAAGACCCATATCGGCGCTCGCCGTCATCCCCAGCAAAAGCCCGTGCAAACCGAGCAGCAAGTTATTGTCTTGAGAACTTTCCAGGAAATCGGTGGAACTCTTTCCCAGCGGTATCTGTGTATCCACTTCGCGGTTAAACGAAATCGATATCCAATGATAGTCGAGCGTCACCCCGAACCCGGATGTCTTCGCCGCGGATCTGCCGCTCGCGTCTGCCTGGTAATCATAGCTCACGGTCAACGGGTCGCCGGGTTGAATCAACAGGCTACCAGCCAGAGGGACGATCTTTATCCGGTCATTTTGTTCGATAAGATCATAATCGATACCGGCGACCACCGGGATTAATTGGCCTCCGCGCACATCGGTGACGACCACACTGGACGCGACGGCAAAATTATTGGAAAGCAGGAAGCCGACACCGGCGCCGAAGGGGTTAGGGGCGCTATGCGCCTCGGTCAGCACGTTAATCACCGAACTGCTCAGATTGTTATTTGTCAACTGATAACCGGCGCCCCAATTCAGCGATAAATTACCGCTTCCCGGCAGGCCATGATGATAATTCTGGCTGACAGTGCCGCCGTAAGAGTCCGTCGAACCGTCCAACAGCGAACTGTTGCTGACATTCAACCCGGCCATGGTGCCCAAGTTCGAGAATAACTGGTAGTTCACGTTGAAAGTACCGTTTTGCGTGGTGCTGCTGACGCCATCGGTTGTCTGGCGATTGAACCCATAGTGGTAATCGGTTCTGAGATTCTGGAAATGATCGATGCGCAGATGCTCGCTGTCGATAAGCGTGGTCGACGGCGACACGCCGCCACGCTCCATGTAATTCACATTTGCATCGAGACGACGGTTCAGGGACGGCCCGAAATCGAGACTGTAGTTCAAACCGGCCGCTTTGGACTGAAAGTTATCTTCGCTGATAATCTGGTTTTGCTGTTTATTGACCTGAAAGTTGAAGCCGAAATCTGCGGTTTCAAAGCCCTTCTGAAGACTGAAATCGAGACTGGAATTTTTTTCGTCGGTGAGCATGCTGTTGCCGAAACTGGTCGTGGTGTTTTGATTGTGGTCCTGGTGGATGCCGAGCGTTGCCCCAAGCCAGGGAAAGCCCAAATCGTTGAAAATACTGTCCGGAAGCAACTGGAACAAGATGGCGCTATTCTGATCGACGCCGACCATCAGCCCGCCGAAAGGCTGGAGTATTTGACTCTGGGTCCGATTGACGGATATTTCGCTGGTATAAGGCATTTCGGACAGGAAGTTCAACCCGACGCCGTAGCCGATGTCTCTGCCGTTTTGCGTCGTGGTGCTTCCTGCGGCAGCGCTTTTATCCTGATCGAAATCCAGGGTGAGCACCATATTGCCCGTGCATAACAGTGGACTGAGGAAATAAAAACCCTGGTTGGCGATCCTGAACGCCTCGCGCAACCCGGTATTCGACGACGTCTCGACGCCGCTGCCAGCGCTATTTGACGACTGTTCCCCATACAGGTAGTCAAACCCCATCGACCCCGACCAGGAACCGAGATGCAAGTTCGAGATATTAGCCAAAGACAGCCAAGAGGGTTCGAGTCCGGGTTTGGCTGGCGATCCGGATGGAGGAGTCGATTGAGGAGCGGGTTGAGGGCCGGATTGCGGCGCAGTTTGCGGCGCAGTTTGAGCCCAAATTGGCGACGCGGCTGCCGTCAGAACCCAGGCGATCAGGGCCCAGGCAATGGCGACGCGCAGTGGCTGGCGTTTTTGCTTCATTTGCGGTGACAGCGATTGCAGGTTTCGAAGGTCACCGCGAAAGCCGGTTTGCCCTTGTGGCATTCGCCGCAATATTTACCGGCCTCCATCGAATCCATATCGATCGGGGTAGTTCCTGCTTTCAACGCGAAACCGACGGTTTTGTTATGACAGGCGTAACACTTGTATTTCACCCTATGCACCCAGTGCGGAAAAATTGCCGGCGCGACGTCATCCGACCCCTTGACTTTGCGCACGAACACGATATCCCCGACTACCGGATCGGCGACTGCCGATGCCAGCACCGCCAGCAATGCGCCGATCCCGATAATATATCCGGCGCGCTTCATGATTTTTTCTCTTCGGGTTTGGGCCGCGGCTTGTGACAGCCCTTGCAGCCGGCGGGCGGGGCAAGCGCTACCTTGTCGTGACAAACGCCGCAGAATTTGCCGGCGTCGATGTCATCCATGGTGATCTTGTCGGCGCCGCCATCTCTCGCGAAAATCGCCGGGTGACAGTTCGTGCATGTCAGCCACTGGGTATGCGTCGCGTGCTGAAACACCACATAACGCGACGGATTGCCCGACGTCGACAACAGCACCTCAGCCTTGCTGGTCTTGCTCTCGGGCGTTTTCTCATCGATGCCAGGTCTGGGCTTGATCAGATTTTGCGCCAGGGCGGCCATCCAGTCGATGTTATTTTTTTTATCTTTCGGAAGTGACTTGAATATTTCATTCCAGTTGGGCGGCGGGCTCGCTTTTTCCAGCGCCTTGATCATTTCCACATATTCCTTCGACGGCTCCGCTATCGATGTATCGACGAAGCGAATCCGCCGCGGGGTATGGACCACCGGTGCATGGCCCGGATCCTGTCCAGGCGGGGGAATGTCAAAAATCATTGCCAGGACTGACGGCTGCGAACCGGTCGGCGGCGATCCGCAGGCGGCGAGCAGACCTGCGCACAGAAACAGAACCAACTGTAACGCGCGACGCAACCGCATGCCGTCCAGCGAAGCAAGCTTAATTTTTCGCACATGCATGCCGTATCACGGGGCTTTCAATTTTGGTAAGCATTTGATTTTAACCGAAGGTGCAAAGCCGCGCAATCGGAAGCATATTACAGTCGCGGGCGGGAAATTTCAGCATCGGCTTTGGAATTCAATCCAGCAGGTAGTCGGCCGCCCCTGCGGCGCTCCCGGCGTCGATTGCAATGCCGGGGAACGGCGGCAGGATCACTTTATACGGCAGCGGGCCAAGCTCAGCCGGAATGCCCCCCTTGCCCCACGCATGTGCAGCCCCGGCCAGCACCACCATGCCGGTGCCCGGATGCTGCCGCCGATAACGGAGGATCCCTTGCGCCATCACCCTGTTGCGCAGCGCCTGCGCTTCGCACAGATGGAGAAAAGCCCTGCGGTCCTTGCCATGCTCGGGATAATACGCAGTCATGAGCTGAATATTTTCAGCGCTCAGCGCTACGGTTGAGCCAACCGGAAGCGCGCGCAAATCGGCTGCCGACAGCGAAGAGAATCCATCATGCGCGACTTTTTCGACAATCTGCCGCGGTGCGTTCAAGGCAACCATCGGGATGCCGTTGTCGCGCGCAAAAAGAAAAATGTCCCGGTAAAATTCCCAGTTCATGTTGCGCCAGTTTTCCGCATAGATGTCGGCGAATCGGTCTTCGGCAATTTTTCCGGCGATCCAGTCGTCAAGCGCCGCCTGGTTGTCGACGGTAAACATTTCGAGACCGATGGCCAGCGGTTTCCCCACCTGATGCAAGCCCTTGATAACCTCGAGCTGAACTTCGTGATGCGTCGCCATATCGTGCTGCTCGCCGACCAGCACCACGGGAACATTACGCACCTCGACGATCATTTGCGCGAGGTCGATGCGTTGCCCATCTTCGATGCGATACGCATGGGTGATGGAGCAACCGGCCATCCCAATCAACATGACCGTCGACAGGGCCCGGCTCAGTGTGCGCAGCAGCGCGCCCAATGGGTAGTCCATCGACAATTTTTCTCTTGCGCTGAACCGGGGAACCATAAGAAAAAACGGAAAAAAACGCCGACTGCAAGCCAGCGCCTGCACTATCTTCGTTTGACTGCGGCGCTCTGTTACTTCACATGGCATTGCGCGCAGAGGTAGCCGTCTGAAGCCTGAGACCCGCCAAGCTTGCCGCGTAGAAAACTAACGTCGACAGCCGCCTTGTTGTGCGGGTCATGGCATGAAGAACACTCCATCCCGCTGATGCCTGCCGATCCACCGTTGCCTACACTGCCATTTGTCGAATTGTAATTAAACAACTTGATATGGGCGGTAGTGCTGGCTTCAGGATTAGGCACAAAATCAGTGTAATTAACAGTATTGTCGGTGATGCCATTATAGGTATTGGCTGCGCCGCCATAGGGATAAGGCATGCCGATCGGATGGTTGCCCGTCAGGTTGCCTAGCTGATGGTTGCCCGTCAAGTCGCCATTGGTGCCAATCTGACCAGCGCCTGCCGCAACCTGATAAGTATTGTAGACGGCTTTCTTCCCCAAGTAGTTGGATACGTCGCCGATCGCTACCGAGCCATCGTGACATGACAGACATTTCAGCGTCGGCCCCAGATACGATGCATTGAGGTTGGTCGGATACGGGGTGCCGCTTGCGGTCGTTGCCGTATCCCAGGTATAGGAGTTGGTCGACAAGGTGTGGTTCCACAGCAGCGAGGTTGATTGCGCCGAGTGGGGCGTATGGCAAAACGTGCACAATCCGACCTTTTTAGTCTGTGTCGCCGCATACTGGTTACCTGGGTCGGTCCCGCTGGCGAAATCGTGCATCGTGCCAAGAATACCGGAACCCGCAGCCGTCCCCGCCATCGCCGTCGCAGGAAAAGCAATCCAGAGCGCCAAAATTCTTGTGAACCGGTTCATGATGCAGTTTCTAACTAGACCTATTCGCCCGATATCGGGTTTTCATAATCAAAGATGCGCGTACCGTTCCCAGCACGCGCATCAATCTGAACCCCATTTAAAAAAAAGCAAAGCGCTTTAATGGGCGATAGCAATTACTTGGTATGGCATTGCACGCAGATATAACCATCGGCCGCTGTGCTACCAGCAACTTTCCCGCGCAAGAAGTCGATATCGACCGACGCCTTGTTATGGACGTCATGGCAAGAACCGCACTCGATGCCCGAACTTCCGGCAAGCGCGCCGCTCTGGATATTGCCGCTACCTGCATCGTTATAAAGTTTGATCGTCGTGCCATTAGTGCCGACTGGGTTAGATACCCACTCGTTGTTTGTCAGCATGGTTCCGTTGGTTGCGCCATTGTAAGTATTTGGCACAGCGCCATATGGGTAAGGCATGCCCACCGGATGGTTACCTGACATATTGGTGAGTTGTTTCAGCGTGCCGCCAACGCCGGGTTGACCCATTTGCATCGTTTGATAGCCGAGGAAATAAGTGCTCAATGC
>JBIODP010000186.1:0-5231 GCA_044445195.1 Burkholderiales bacterium
GCGTACAAAATGGGCTTCGCGCATGCTGCGGTGGGGGCGATGGTGCGGTCTAGTTATCATGCGGATCAACAGGCGCATGGGGTGGGGGTGAATTCCAATGATAAAAGCTGCTGAACATCGACCTTGGTACCCTGCATCGATAAACTCTACCAATCAGCGACATGGATGCGCCACCGAAACTGTACAATCTCACACCGGATGATCGGGTCTGGCGGCTGGCTTGGTTCGGCTAATGCGAGTATGTTTTGCCGAGATACTTGATGACGAAATCCATCATGGGTACCTTCCCACTATATATCAACGTAAAGGCCATGCGTAACACCGCCCTCACTATCAAACTTAGGCTTGAGAATATTAAAATATTGACTATCGTTATGCTCGTAGTGTCGGAAAATCGAGTAAGCGACAAGATCGACCAATTGGATTAAGCGCGAAGCTCTGGAATCCAAAAAGACCGGCACCTCTGAGTAGTTACGCGTTTTTCCATAAGAATGCCCGCTATATTTGAACTCTCGTGCCAAGGTTTGAATTCTCTGCTCTGTGGTTGATTCGTCGAACAGCATCAAACCACGCTGAGGATCCTTAAATTTCGTGTAACGCCGCTGAAGGAACATGTCAAACCGGCTGGTTATCTGCTCGAAGCTGTGAACGACGGGATCGATCCCCGTCAATTTTGATTTTTTCACGACCGTGCCAAACAATCGAACCGCATCATCCGGTTGATCGACGATACCGAATTGTAGAGCATCCTTAATCGCCTGCTCCCTATCCGGCTTTAGTATCTTCCGCCAAGCTCCTTTACCTGATCGCATGGGCGAGCCGTGCAACTCCAATTCATGAGGAGAAACAGTATTAAAGCATGTCGCAATTTCGTTGAGTTTTTGCTCGATCCAATGAGTCTGGCGCTCAAAGACACTAACCCCAGCAAGAACAAAATATTCTTGGCTTATGTCTGAGACAGACCCCGACTCATCCACATATAGAAGATGCATTTTTGCCTTATTGTCGTCAGAAATGATAACGGGCCGCTCATTGGCGGCCCGTTATGGAATTAGGTGAGCCAGGTGAAACAAACGTTCAGCGCACTGTAAAAAGACAGCGCTCCCGACTCAGAATATTGATTTTATATTAAATTGATCGTTCAAGTATAAATTTTTGGTCATTTTGTCGATAGTTGATAAAAAGGTATGTGCGGGTTCGCATCGTCAGCGGTGACGCCAACCGGGCCTCATGTTTCATCGGCGTTTGATTTTTGTCAATCTCCAGTAAATTCCCTGTGCGTATATTAAACTGGCGCGAAAGGAAGCAATGGCGTTCAACGCGTGCGTTACTCGGTTTTCACGCGCCACCGGGTAATTGAAGGATCAAGGGAAAACCATGCAAGAACAAGTGAAGCGCGGTTATACCAGCCCCAAGCTGGCTGCACTAACTGCGCACCTCAGCACCGACCAACATGAGCCTGCGCCGGCCGGCACAACGCTGAAAGACCCCGTTTGCGGCATGACGGTCACTGAACAATCGGCGCATTATTCTGAATTCAACGGCGAGAAAATCTACTTCTGCTGTGCGGGTTGCAAAACAAAATTCGACGCGAATCCGGCACAATACGCATCACATTACCCGGCAAGCGGCACGGCTAGCTGTTGCGGTACCGCGCCCGCCATAACCCCCGTTGGCGAACCGGTGGCGGGCGCCGATTACACTTGCCCGATGCACCCCGAAATTGTGCAGGATCATCCGGGTATTTGCCCCAAGTGCGGCATGGCGCTGGAACCGATGATGCCGAGCCTGGACGACACGGAAAACCCTGAGCTTGGCGACTTCCTCCATCGCTTCTTTATATCGTTGCCGTTGACCGTCGTCGTGGCCGCCCTGGCGATGCTCGGCCCTGCGCTCGGCTGGTTTGACGCGCACACCCGGAGCTGGATCGAGCTTGCGTTGTCGCTGCCCATCGTGTTGTGGGCCGGGGCGCCGTTTTTCATACGCGGGGTGCAATCGATTTTGCATCGCAGCCCGAACATGTGGACGCTGATCAGCCTGGGGACCGGGTCGGCTTTCCTGTATAGCGTCGCGGCCACCGTCGCGCCGCAACTATTTCCGGCGTCGTTCATGGCGATGGGCCGCATCAATGTGTATTTTGAGGCCGCCGCCGTCATTATCTCGCTGACCTTGCTGGGCCAGGTGCTGGAACTCAAGGCGCGGGCAAAAACCTCGACGGCCATCAAATTACTGCTGGGCCTGGCGCCGAAGACCGCGCGCCGCATCAATGCGGACGGCTCCGAGGAAGATATTCCGCTGAACCATGTCCATGTGGGAGACCTGCTGCGGGTTCGCCCGGGAGAAAAAGTGCCGGTAGACGGCACGGTGCAAGAAGGAAGCAGCGCGGTCGATGAATCGATGCTGACCGGGGAGCCGATGCCGGTGACCAAGCGCGCCGGCGACAAGCTGATCGGCGCAACGATGAATACGTCCGGCGCAATGGTCATGCGCGCGGAAAAAATCGGCGCCCAAACCGTTTTGGCGCAGATCGTCCAGATGACTGCGGCAGCGCAACGCTCGAAAGCGCCGATGCAACGCATGGCCGATAGGGTCGCCGGCTACTTCGTGGCAGGCGTGGCGACGGTCGCCGTTGCCACTTTCTTCGCATGGGGCTGGTTTGGCGTCGGCCTTGGCCCCAGCTCCGGTTGGGTCACCGGCCTCATCAATGCCGTCGCCGTGCTGATCATCGCCTGCCCGTGCGCATTGGGCCTCGCCACGCCGATGTCGATCATGGTGGCGACCGGCCAGGGAGCCACGCACGGCGTGTTGTTCCGCGACGCCGCGGCGATTGAAAACATGGGCAAGGTCGACACGCTAATCGTCGACAAGACCGGCACGCTGACCGAGGGCAAACCCAGCTTCGACCGCGCTATTGCCGCGTCGGGGTTTGCCGCAGACGAGGTGTTGCGCCTGGCGGCCAGCCTCGATCAAGGCAGCGAACACCCTGTTGCCGGCGCTATAGTGCGAGCGGCGCGTCAGCGCAATCTTGTTCTCGACAAAGCCGACAATTTCGAGTCGGCCAGCGGCGGAGGCGTGCGCGGCAGCATAGATGGCAAGGCATTGGCGCTGGGGAATGCCACGCTGATGGCGCACAGCGGAGTATCGGTTGATGGTTTGAAAAAACACGCGGAAACGCTACGCCACCAAGGCGCAAGCGTCATGTATCTGGCGGTCGACGGACACTTGGCCGGCTTGCTCGCCGTGTCGGACCCGGTCAAGGCCAGCACGCCGGAGGCATTGCAGGCATTGCGAAGCGCCGGCATCCGCGTCGTCATGGCTTCCGGAGACGGCCTTGCCACCGCCAGTGAAATCGGCAAACGGCTGGGGTTCAAGCTGGAGCTCGATGAAGTGCATGGCGAAGCGACCCCTGCCGATAAATTGAAGCTGGTCAAACAGTTGCAAGCCCAGGGCCGGGTCGTGGCAATGGCGGGCGACGGCATCAACGACGCGCCGGCGCTGGCCCAGGCCGATATCGGTATCGCGATGGGAACCGGCGCCGACATTGCCATGCACAGCGCGCAGGTAACCCTGGTGAAAGGCGACTTGCGCGGCATCGCCTATGCGCGCGCGTTATCGTGCGCCGGCGTGCGCAATATGAAACAGAACCTGACGTTTGCGCTGCTTTACAATGGGCTGTTCATTCCGCTGGCAGCGGGCGTGTTGTATCCGCTGACCGGATGGTTGTTGTCGCCGATGATCGCCGCTTTGGCGATGAGCCTGAGTTCGGCGTCGGTGATCTTTAACGCGCTGCGGCTGCGGGCTTAAGGATTGCGTCAGTATTTGAATCGGTATGAGTCATTAATGCGTCAATAAGGCAATAATCACACTGGGAGTAACATCATGAACCAATGGAAAATCGTTGCACTGGCGACCCTGCTGCTCAGCCTGACTTTCGGCCTGAGCGGTTGCGGCTACAACACGATGCAGGCGCAGGACGAACAGATCAAGGCGAGCTGGTCTGAGGTGGTGAACCAGTATCAGCGGCGGGCGGATTTGATTCCCAACCTGGTGAATACCGTCAAGGGCTACGCCGAACATGAAAAGGATGTGCTGACCCAGGTGACCGATGCGCGCGCGCGGGTCGGCTCTATCCAGGTTACGCCGGAAGTGCTGAACGACCCGCAGGCGTTTGAAAAATTCCAGCATGCGCAAGGCGAACTGTCCGGCGCGCTGTCGCGCCTGCTGGCGGTGTCGGAGAACTACCCGCAACTGAAAGCCGACGCCAATTTTCGTGACCTGCAGGCGCAACTGGAAGGCACCGAGAATCGCATCACGGTGGCGCGCAACCGTTACATCAAGGCGGTGGAGGAATATAACGTGACGGTGCGGTCGTTCCCGACCAATCTCACGGCGAAAGCGTTTGGCTATTCGGTCAAACCGAACTTCACCGTCGAAAATGAAAAAGCCATTGCCGCCCCACCCAAGGTCGATTTCGGAACCGATGCCGGCAAGTCGCCAGGCGCGCCGGCAGGGAAAGCCCAGTGAGAGCAATCAGATTCGCCGCGCTGTTTTTCTGCCTGGCGATCATGTGCACTTTTGCCGCTGCTGCGGATTCGGCGCTGCAGCCGGTTCCGCCTCTATCGGCGCGCGTCACCGATGTAACGAGCACGCTGACAGCCGATCAAAAGGCATCGCTGGAACAAAGCCTGAGTGCCTTCGAAGCAAAGAAAGGCGCCCAGATTGCGGTATTGATCGTCGGTTCCACTGCGCCGGAAGCGATTGAGCAGTATTCGCTGCGCGTGGTCGAACAATGGAAACTGGGGCGCAAGAAAGTGGACGACGGCGCCTTGCTGATCGTCGCCAAGGACGACCGGGCCATGCGCATCGAGGTCGGCTACGGCCTTGAAGGCGCGTTGAACGATGCCGTCTGCAAGCGCATCATCAGCGAGGTCATTACCCCGCCATTCAGGCAAGGCGATTTTTACGGCGGAATCAGCGCGGGTATCGATAGCATGATGAGCGTGGTGAATGGAGAACCGTTGCCGGCACCCACAGGACGCGCCGGTGGCGGCCGCGCCGACTGGGGACATCTGCTTCCGGTCATTTTCATCGCGGTGCTCGCGCTGGGGGGCGTGCTTCGCTCGGTGCTGGGCAGGTTTCCCGGCGCCCTCGTCACCGGCGGCGTGACGGCCTTTCTGGCTTGGGCAATCATGGGCGCGCTTTCCATTTCCATCATCGCCGGCGTGCTGGCC
>JBIODP010000187.1:0-5226 GCA_044445195.1 Burkholderiales bacterium
ATGATTTCCGGGCGTCGCAGCGCCAAATTGCAGACGTCCGATCCGCTCCCGTTTAGCGAATAGCCTTGCTGCAACTAGGCCGGCGTCGCTTGTCACACCATACTTAAAATGAAGTTGTACGTCGGAGTCTTTAAAATGCGTAGTCTTACATATAGCGTTCAGGCGCTTAACGAGTTCGACGCCACTCCAGAGGCCATCTTCATAAACATAGACAACATCCGCCTTGAGGCGCGCCACCTCCGCAAGATTAGCGACATCAATTTTGACTACATCGCCAAGAGGATATAAATGTTCCAAAACATTTCTGACTGCAAGTGAACTACTGCCTGGCTCATCATCGTGGACAAATGCATGGACGACGTGAAGCCCTAACTTTTCAGCATCCGATGTTTTAAAAGCCTCCTTAAGGTCAGCCTCAGTTACTACGCGAAGGCTCTTCAGCAATTGTTTGCCAATTTGGGGATAGCCCAGTTCCGCGAATTGTTGAACCATCACATCGGGTGAAGCATGCTGTATACTAGATTTAGACCACTCGCTCATCGCCCGGCCATGCCAGTGTAAATTACGATCTCTCAACTCGTCATCTACTACTTGTAGGAGTGTCAAGCGACTTTTCACGTGCCTCACAGGAATGCCTTCTTCTTCAAGAAACTCGATATCAAGCGGCACTCCCTCTTGGATAATCACACGCGCAAAATTTTGTCCAGCAAACTTCGTCAGCAGGTCATGCGAATTTTCCTCGATATAATTCCTTGCTTCACGGCGAGGCAATTTTTTATCATCCAACGCGGAAAGTTCAATTCCCACTTCCCAGCCCACTACCGCGATCTTTTTAATGTCCGCGCTTATCCGAGCAAATTCGCTAGCCTTAACAATAAGGAGAGATTTTTGTCGATTTAAATTGATAGAGTACTTGGTCAAGATACTTCCATCACTTCATATATTGACGACTTAATGCATCCGCAACTTCACCAGCAGGTAGCATAAGCGCGCGCAATTCTGAAATCGATAGTTTTTGCACAACCTCCAAAATTGCCAATCTGAAGCTATTGTCGTCAAGATGCCAAACGGCTATCGGTTGCTACTTTCGGTGCCAGACACTAATCCTGACTCACATGCGGCAGCGAAAAGCTACTGGCATGCAGTTGAGCTTGCTTCAGGAAATGAGATCAATTCATTTCTGTTGTCAGCGGGAACGATATGGCTCGGTTCCTCCTTGGCATTCCTGTTATTCGGCATTGGGATTGTTTGGGTAAGTCGTGGTTTCCGCACCCGTCCCTAACTTCACATTGGGCGTCATAGGCGTGAGCACTGACGATTTTCTGAGATTTATTCCAAAGCCAATCAATGCGGTGGGCATCAGAACAAGTGACGGGCCGAATGTTCGAGTGGCACTTGGGATCATCCAACAAACAACTGCTTTGAGGGCGTATAACTTACCACTCGGCAGAGGTGGCAGTTGGGTTTTCGATCGACATTGTCCTACCCTCTGCTGGCTAGGAAGATTGTCTTGAATCTGCGGCATAATTCACGTTAGGGCTCTTCAATGTCATCGAATGAACAGCAGGTAGCCGAGGAGGCATTCGAACAAGGGTTTCACGGCATTCCGAGCCCGCAGGAGCGGGCAAGCATGTCTCCTGAAAAACTTGCTATTCTCTTGTCGCAACAGACTGCAGGTAGTCCGGCCCATATTCTTGTCGAACATGAGCTGAATCTTCGCATTGCTGGTATTCAATCACAGGCGACTCTCCGTTCTGGCTGGCTCGGCTTATTTGGTGCATTGCTTGGTGCTGCACTCGGTTTTTTTCTTGGCACGTTATCCCCCAAAGAAAACCAAGCCATCGCAGCACCGGCTTGCCGGTGCGAGAGCCGTCAGAAAAGCAACGCCCTGGTTGATGCACCGCCTAGCAAGAGCAACGTGCAGCTAAAACAATCCGGTGTTCCAGCAAAACCCTAACATGTCGCTCAACCTCGCCCCTTTCATTCGCTGGACGCCGCGCGAAAATTCCGCGCGGCGCCGATTAACTCTACGTTGAACGGCGGGTTTCGGGAAGCGGCTAGGACCGTTTCGGGTCGGTCTCGCTCATTCGATTCCTGAACCGCCGACATTCAAAATGTTAAATCTTGCCGGCAGCCAACAGCGAGCCGGCAACGACCGGTGCTTGGGTCAAGCCGACGGTCACATTCCAATTTTCACTCGGTTAAAATGTCCGGTTGATGGCGTACTGCTGACGGTCGCGGCGTGGTATTGACCGTCAGTAACCAGGAGCCGTCATACGTCCCGACCGAGTGATGAACCGCAGTTGGCCGATAGCGGAAATGTAACATGCTTATTGCCTGATAATTCTTTCGGTTGACGCAACGCACAACAAGAAATCAACCACGAAATACGAATACCCTATTATTCTCACGATTGAGATACAATCCGGATTGTATGGAAGTGATGCATTTAAAATAAAGATCGTCCAATCGGCAGAGAATATCCTTAAGCAACAAGCTTAACGAGGAGACAAAATGTTTGACTACGTGATTGTTGGCGGAGGCTCTGCCGGCTGCGTGCTGGCGGCCCGGCTGAGCGAGGATGCGGACGTCAATGTATGTCTGCTGGAAGCAGGCCCGGCTGATTCCAATCCCTTTATTCACATGCCGATGGGGCTCCTGTGGCTGATGCACAGCAAAGTCCTCAACTGGCATTTTTACACACGCGGCGAAGCGGAACTGGGCGGCCGCAAACTGTTCTGGCCGCGCGGCAATACGTTGGGCGGCAGCAGTTCGAGCAATGCGATGTGCTATATGCGAGGCCATCCGAGTGACTACGATGACTGGGAAAAATCGGGAAACCCAGGCTGGTCGTTCAGGGATGTCCTGCCTTATTTTAAACGTGCGCAGAATCAGGAACGCGGCGCATCCGAATTTCACGGCGTAGGCGGGCCGTTGAATGTGGCCGACCTGCGGTCACCCAATGTATTGACGCAAGCCTTCATCGAGGCCGGCGTGCAGACCGGCATCCCGCACAATCACGACTTCAATGGCGCGGTGCAGGAAGGCGTTGGTCTATTTCAGGTGACGCAAAAAAATGGCCGCCGTTGCAGCACTGCCGCCGGGTATTTGAAAATGGCCAGCGGACGTCCGAATTTGACCGTGATCACGGGCGCCCATGCGCGCCGCGTATTGTTCCGCGGTAATGTCGCAACTGGCGTCGAATACCAGCGTAAAGGCAGCACCGAACAGGTGAGCGCGACGCGTGAAGTCATCCTGTCGGCCGGTGCGATTCAAAGCCCTCAGTTGATGATGTTATCGGGTGTGGGAGACAGTCCCGCTTTGCATGCCGCGAAGATTCCGGTGACCGCACACTTGCCCGGCGTCGGCAAAAATCTTCAGGATCATCTCGACGTGATTGTCGTCAACACCTGCACCAAAGCTGTTTCGTGGGGCATTACCCTGCGTAATTCACTGGATAGTGGATGGAATTTCTGGCGTTATCTGAGAGCCGGCTCCGGCATGTTTACCACCAACGGAGCAGAAGGCTGCGGTTTTGCCAAAAGTTCGCCGGAAGAACCGATTCCCGATTTGCAATTCCATTTCGGTCCCATTCGGTTATCGCGCCATGGACACGATGTGGGATTTTTATTTGGCGACGGATACTCATTGCATGTATGCAATTTGCGTCCTAAAAGCCGCGGAGAGATTCGCCTGGCCAGCAACAATCCGCTTGCGAAGGCAGATATTGTTGCCAACTATCTGTCCCATCCGGAGGATATGGAGCACATGGTCCGAGGCGTCAGGCTCGCGCGAAAGATACTGGCGGCGCCCGCCTTCAATCGGTTTCGCGGCAAGGAAATCATCCCGCAAACGCAGTGCGAGACCGATGAAGAGATTCGCCAGTTTATCCGCCAGCGTGCGGAGACCATCTACCATCCGGTCGGAACCTGCAAGATGGGCAGCGATCCGATGGCAGTAGTCGATGCCGAATTGCGCGTGCATGGCGTGGACGGATTGCGTGTGGTCGATGCGTCGATCATGCCAACGTTGATCGGGGGCAACACGAATGCGCCCGTGGTGATGATCGCCGAGAAGGCAAGCGATATGATCAAACAGGCGCGCCGCGCCATGCCGGGAGATCGGGAAGCGGCTTGACTGACTAGCTTCAGCAACCAGTTTGTGAAGCGAGCCTGAAAAACCGGCTCAGGCCGGATTTTCGGTCAGGGCCGCCTTGATTTGCTGCAGCGAGACGGGGTCTTCGATGGTGGTCAAATCCCCCGGATCGCGGCCTTCGCAGATGGCCTGAATCGAGCGGCGCAACAGTTTTCCGGAACGGGTTTTCGGCAAGCCGTTGATGAATACCACGCGTGCCGGGCGTGCCACGGCGCCCAATTGACTGTCGACTACCCCCATGATTTCCTTTTCCAGCGCCTGCCTGATTTCCGGACCGGCGGCCGCTGCTTCAGGGTGTTTCAAGACCACGAAGGCAACCGCGACCTGGCCTTTCAACTTGTCTTCCACCCCGACAACCGCGACTTCGGCAACGTTCGGGTGGCTGGAAATACTTTCTTCGATTTCACGGGTGCCGAGGCGGTGGCCGGCAACGTTGATTACATCGTCGGTGCGCCCGAGTATGAAATAGTAGCCGTCCGCATCGCGAATGCCCCAGTCGAAAGTGGAATAAACCTGCTTGCCGTCGATCTCCGTCCAATAGGTATCGAGGAAGCGCTTATCGTCGCCATATACGGTCTGCAGGCAGCCGGGCGGCAACGGCCCTTCGATCACGACCACGCCTTTTTCATTCGCCGCACAATCTTTGCCGGTAAATTCGTTCAGTATCCTCACCTTGTAACCGTATACCGGCACGCCCGGGCTGCCAAGCCTGGTCGGTTTATCTTCGATTCCCTTGGCAATCGACAGGATAGGCCAGCCGGTTTCGGTCTGCCAGTAGTTGTCGATGATGGGCACGCCGAGTTCGCCGGCTATCCAGGTCGAGGTCGTCTCGTCCAGCGGTTCGCCGGCCAGATATAGCGACTTGAGTGAAGACAGATCGTGCTTTTTCATGAATTCCGGCGACTGCTTCTTCAGCACCCGTACGGCGGTTGGCGCCGAGAACATGCGCGTGACCTTGTATTTTTCGACGATGCTCCACCAGATGCCGGCATCGGGCGAGGTGGGCAAGCCTTCATACATGACGGTGGCCATGCCGGCAATCAGCGGGCCGTAGACGATATAGGAGTGGCC
>JBIODP010000188.1:0-5209 GCA_044445195.1 Burkholderiales bacterium
CAAACCAGGTGCGCTACCGGGCTGCGCTACACTCCGAGAGGAAAGATAATACCTCATCCATCCAATTTGGTCAACACAATACCGCACACAATACCGCTCACCCTCTGGATTTCCTGCATATTGGCGGCAGCGCCCAGAATTGGCGTATCAGAAAGTCAATTTATCGGCAATGCGCTGCGCCATTGCTTCAGCAAGGTCGGCACGCTTCGCCTCGACCATCACGCGGACCAAGGGTTCAGTGCCCGACGCACGGATCAGCACTCTGCCATCATCGCCAAGCTCGGATTCAACAGCCTTTTTTTCGGCCATCAATGCGCTGTTCGCCTGCCAGTCGTAACCCGCTGGCACTTTCACATTGATCAAGGTCTGCGGATAGAAATGCAAATCTTCCATGCTTTGCGCCAGCGTCTTGCCGCTGCGCTTCAAGGCAGACAATACCTGCAGCGCCGATATGATGCCGTCTCCGGTGGTGTGCTTGTCCAGAAACAGCAAATGGCCAGACCCTTCTCCGCCCAGTTGCCAGCCATGCTCCCGCAGCGCTTCCAGCACATAGCGGTCGCCGACATTGGCCCGCACAAAATTGACTCCGCACTTCTTGAACGCCGCTTCGAGCGCCATATTGGTCATCAAGGTTCCCACTACGCCGACAATCGGTCCCGCTGCCATTCGGTCCTTCACCATCAGGTACAACAGCTCATCGCCGTTGTAGAGGCGGCCGGCAGCATCCACCATCAGCAAGCGGTCGGCGTCGCCATCCAGCGCAATGCCGTAATCGGCCCGATTCTGCCGCACGGCGGCCGACAGCGCTTCTGGCGCAGTCGCGCCAAAGCCGTCGTTAATATTCAAGCCGTTAGGCTGATTGCCGATAGCGATAACTTCTGCGCCCAACTCATGAAACACATCCGGCGCAATATGATAAGCTGCGCCGTGAGCGCAATCGACGACGATTTTAAAGCCGCGCAAATCCAGTTCATTGGGAAAGGTGCTTTTGCAGAATTCAATATAGCGGCCGCGCGCGTCGTCGAGGCGCTTTGCTTTGCCGAGTTTTTCCGATGCCACGCAAATAATCGGATACTCGAGCGCCGCTTCGATGTCCGCCTCCACCGCATCGGGTAATTTGCTGCCCAGGCTGGAAAAAAATTTGATGCCATTATCCTGATACGGATTGTGCGAAGCAGAAATAACCACCCCCGCCGACAATCTGAGCGCTCTGGTCAGGTAGGCAATAGCCGGAGTCGGCATCGGCCCGGCCAGCATCACATCGACGCCGGCGGCGGAAAATCCGGCCTCCAGCGCCGCCTCCATCATATAGCCTGAAATGCGCGTATCTTTGCCGATCAGCACCACCGGTTTGCTGCTCATTTCACTGGATTGCGCCAGCACGCGACCGGCAGCGTAGCCGAGCCGCATGACAAAATCAGGGGTGATCGGCATTGCGCCAACCCGACCGCGCACGCCGTCAGTGCCAAAATATTTTCGCGTCATGTTTTTTACCCTGTGACTTATTTTAGTGACTTCTTTATTTACAGCGGCCCGGTTGTAGCTGACCATACCATCAATGCATCGACTGTTTCCGCTACATCGTGGACTCTTAAAATCTGCGCGCCTTGCGCGACGGCGGCCAGCGCAGCAGCAAGACTGCCGGCCAGCCTGCCTTCGACCGCTTTGCCTGTGATACTGCCGATCATCGACTTACGCGACAGCCCGGCCAACAGCGGCACGCCAAGCTCTGCCTGCATCTGTCCGAGATGCCTGAGCAACAACAGATTATGCTCCAGCGTCTTGCCAAAACCGAATCCCGGGTCGATGCACAGGCGGTCACGAGCAACGCCGGCCGACTCCAATACCGCCATGCGCTCGCGCAAAAATGCCGTCACTTCCCGCACCGGATCCCGATACTGCGGGTCGCGCTGCATGTTTTTCGGGTCGCCCCGCATATGCATGATACACAAACCGCAATCCGAATCCGCTACCGCCTCCACCGCTCCCGGTGCGCAAAAGCCATTGATATCGTTGACCATATCGACGCCCGCGACAATTGCCTCGCGCATCACTTCCGGCTTGTAGGTATCGATCGACAACGGCTTGCCGCAATCGCGCAATGCATACAGGACCGGCATCACGCGCCGCAATTCCTCCGCCAGCGGAAGCGGCGCCGCGCCGGGACGGGTTGTCTCGCCGCCGATATCGATGATGTCGGCGCCTTCCGCGATCATCTGCTCGGCACGCGACAAAGCCAATTCCAGCGAGTCGAACCGGCCGCCGTCGGAAAAAGAATCCGGGGTCACATTCAGGATGCCCATGACCAGCGGCCGGGATGGCCTGGATTGTTCAAGATCGAGCGGCAGACGGTAACGCCCGCATTGCAGGGGGTGCAGAGTAGCTTGCATCGTTTCTATAATAAAAAGGGCGAGGATTACTCCTCACCCTTAATGCAGGTTGGCTAAACTCCCCGGTTTATACTGTTGCCGGCGTCCCGGGTTTCATATCCTTGGGAGGAGTTTCCGAGATCGGTTTTTTCATCAAGCGCGTGTCTTTTGGAGGACGCGGTTCTTTGCCTTCCATAATATCGGTCACCTGATCGGCGTCGATGGTTTCCCATTCCAGCAATGCCTTGGTCATCGCTTCGACCTTATCGCGATGATCGTTCAGCAGCTTTTTAGCCAACGCATATTGCTCGTCGAGAATACGCCTGATTTCAGCGTCGGCTTTTTGCTGCGTTGCTTCGGAAATCGGCTTCCTGAATCCGTTGTCCTGCTCGGTTTCCACATAAACCATGGTGCCCAATGCATCCGACATGCCGTACCGCATGACCATGGAACGGGCAATGTTGGTCGCGCGCCGAAAATCGTCCGAGGCGCCGGTCGACAGCGCATTCAAAAACAGCTCTTCCGCAGCACGCCCGCCAAACAACATGGTGATGTCGGCCAGCATGTTGTCCTTATAGTCATTCAACTCGTCTTCTTCAGGCAAGGTCCAGGTGACGCCCAGCGCCCAGCCGCGCGGCATGATGCTGACTTTATGCACCGGATCGCATTCAGGCAACAGCTTGGCGATGACTGCATGGCCGGATTCGTGATAGGCCGTTTTCCTGCGCTGCGACTCGGTAATAACCGCCGATTTTCTCTCCGGCCCCATATACACTTTGTCTTTTGCATCTTCAAAATCCTGCATCTCGACCGTGCGCTTGTTGCGGCGGGCGGCGAACAGCGCAGCTTCATTCACCAGATTGGCCAGGTCCGCCCCGGAGAAACCCGGCGTGCCGCGAGCCAGCACGCTCGCTTCGACATCGGTTGAAATCGGCACTTTGCGCATATGCACATGGAGAATCTGTTCGCGGCCGCGAATATCCGGCAAGCTGACAGCGACCTGGCGGTCGAAACGTCCCGGCCGCAACAATGCCTTATCGAGCACATCGGCACGGTTGGTGGCGGCGACTACAATAACGCCGGCATTCGGCTCAAAACCGTCCATCTCAACCAGCAGTTGATTCAGCGTCTGTTCACGCTCGTCGTTGCCGCCGCCGACCCCGGCGCCGCGATGCCGGCCTACGGCATCGATTTCATCGATGAAGACGATGCAGGGAGCGTGCTTCTTGGCATTTTCAAACATGTCGCGCACGCGCGAAGCGCCGACGCCGACGAACATTTCAACGAAGTCGGAACCTGAAATAGTGAAGAACGGCACTTTGGCCTCGCCCGCAATCGCGCGCGCCAGCAAAGTCTTGCCGGTTCCCGGCGGGCCGACCATCAGCACGCCGCGCGGGATGCGTCCGCCCAATTTCTGAAATTTGGTGGGGTCGCGTAAGAAATCGACCAACTCGCTCACTTCTTCCTTGGCCTCATCGCAACCGGCGACATCGGCAAAAGACACTGAATTTGTAGTCTCATCCAGCATGCGGGCCTTGGATTTTCCGAAGGAAAATGCGCCACCCTTACCGCCGCCCTGCATTTGCCGCATGAAAAACACCCACACGCCGATCAGCAGCAGCATCGGAAACCAGGAAATGAACACTTGCGACAGGAAGGATTGCTCCTCCGGCGCCTTATTGTCGAATTTAACGCCGTTGTTCACCAGGTCGCCGATCAGGCCATGATCCATGTAAGTCATGGTCGCCTTGACCTTCTTGCCGTCGGTGGTGGTCGCAATGATATTCGTCCCCTCCAGCACGGCTTCCTTGATTTGCTTGGATTTCACTTCATCCAGAAAATCCGAATAGGCAATTGGCGTGGCTCCAGTCGATAATCCATGATTATCGAACTGCTTAAACAGCATGAAAAGCACCAATAATATAACCACCCAGATGGCGGCTTTGGGAAACATATTGTTCACTGAAATTCCTTAGGCGCGGAAAGCGCCCTCCTCTACTTTAGCGTGTAAATCGGATTTTACTCGCAATAATCGGTGCTTGCTGCACGGATATGCGGCTAACATCCTGAAAAATCAAGGCTTATCATCCAATTCTGTTGAATTTTTAAGTATTTTTCCGAGTAAAAATAGTTCGGACGATTTGTCGCGGCTTGCTTTTGGTTTCTTTTGTGTCACTATTTTGAACGCGCGCCTGAAATTTTCGATAAGCTGGCTATAACCGGATCCATTAAAGCATTTAATGAGCAGAGCGCCGGAAGGTTTCATGTGGATTTGACAAAACTCCGTTGCCAAATCGATTAAATGTTCGATGCGCGCCGCGTCGGCCACTGCAATGCCGGACAGATTGGGCGCCATGTCGGATAGCACAAGGTCCACTTTACGCCCGGCAAGTATTTCCTCCAGTTGCCGCACGACCGATTCTTCGCGGAAATCGCCCTGGATAAAATGCACGTCTGCGATCGGTTCCATCGGCAGCATGTCCAACCCGATTATCGTGCCATGAATGCCGCCGCCGGCTTTGCCGGCAAGCTTGTTGCGCACGTATTGCGACCAACTGCCGGGCGTGCATCCCAGATCGACGATGATTTGACCAGGCTTGATCAACTTTTCGGCTTCATCGATTTCCTTGAGCTTATAGGCGGCCCGCGCCCGGTATCCTTCTTTCTGCGCCAGCTTCACATACGGGTCGTTAATATGGTCATGCAGCCAGTTTTTGTTTAATTTGTTCTTTGCCATTCGCGTAGAATACAGCTTTTAGGGGATTTTTATGTTGAAACTCACAGCAGCAGAGCGCAGCACGCTTCGCGCAGACGCCCATGCGTTGAATCCGGTCGTCATC
>JBIODP010000189.1:0-5205 GCA_044445195.1 Burkholderiales bacterium
CGCACGAACTCAGGCGTGATCTCCGCCGCAGGATTGGAAAATGCAGCCGCCCCGAACGATTGCCCGGGGTGTTGCCGTCCCATCAAGGCGGCCAGTTTTTCACCCATCGGGCCGGAAGCTTTCAGTTTTTCCAGGTATTCCCTGCGGCACATGTTTTCACGGATCGCCACGAATTCCATTTCCGGCGTAACGATGCCCTGACGCGCATAGTGCATTTGCGTCACATTCTTGCCCGGCAGCGCGCGGCGCGGTTTGCGGTGAAGATTGAAGCGCAATTCAGCCAGTGCCGGATCGTTCAGTCGTTCTATGCCGTATTGCGAACTCGGGCCGGACAACTCCTCGCTGTCCTGCCGTTCCAGTATCCAGGGCAGGCGCGGTGCTTGCAAGCCTGAGCGGATATCGATCTTGACGCCAGGCTCGGTGTACGGGCCGGAAGTATCGTAGACATAGATGGACGGGTTTTTCTCGGCGCCGAAAGAGGCCGGCGTATCGGCCTGGCTGATTTCGCGCATCGGCACGCGGATGTCCGGGCGCGAGCCCTGAACATAAATCTTCCGGGAATTCGGCAACGGCTGGATGGCGGCTTCATCCACCTGTGCGGTGGCGGCGAGAAATTTCGGATTGGCGTTCATGGCGCTCCTTTGCTCAGTGTCAAAATGGCGAAGGAACGTCGGGGAATAATGCAAAAACTTTTCCGCTGGCTTCCCTTCGCTGGCATTATCCAGATCAGGTTGAGGGTATTTCTCACCCAGTTGCTTGTCAGCAAGCAACCAGGACCCCTAGCATCGTCGTCTTGCGACGACATGCGCAAATTATACGCCTTTGACAGCAGTAAAGATCGATCCCATTATTTAGCACATCATTTAGTGAGTACAATTCAAACCGAAGCGAGAACAGGCGACGGGTATTCGCCAATTTTGTCACTGAAAGGTTCAACATGCGAGGTTCAAGATGAATTACGAGACTTTATCCGTCAGCCTGGAGCAGCACATCGCCACCGTGCGCTTAAATCGGCCAGACAAGGCTAATGCGATGAACATGCCGATGTGGCAAGAGATTCGCAAGGCATTCCAATGGGCGGATTCCACTGCAGAGGTGCGGGTCGTTATTCTGGAAGGCGAGGGCAAACTATTTACTGCAGGGATCGATCTGCAAATGATGGCGGGGTTGGCCGGGCAGATCGCGAACCCCTGCGAGGGCCGTGCGCGCGAAGCCATGCGCCGCGTGATTCTCGATTTGCAAGACACGCTGACCAGTCTTGAGCGCTGCCGCAAACCGGTGCTGGCTGCCGTGCATGGCGCTTGCGTCGGTGGCGGCATCGATTTGATCACCTGCGCCGATATGCGCTATTGCTCGAGCGACGCTTATTTCACCATCAAGGAAATCGACATCGGGATGACCGCCGATGTCGGCACGCTGCAACGCTTGCCCAAGCTCATAGGAGAAGGCATGGCGCGTGAACTAGCCTACACCGGGCGCAAGGTAGACGCTGCGGAAGCACGCGAAATTCATCTGGTCAACCGGGTATTCGATTCCCGCGAAGCGCTGCGCGCAGGCGTATTGGAGATCGCTGCTGCCATCGCGGCAAAGTCGCCTCTCGCCATTCGCGGCGTCAAGGAGATGATCACCTACGCGCGCGATCACTCGGTTGCCGATGGACTGAACTACATCGCGACATGGAACGCGGCCATGCTGATGTCTAATGATTTGCAAGAGGCAATGATGGCCAACGCCGGCAAGCGCGCTGCTGTATTCAAGGACTGAGGGAGCAATAAACTAACCTGAACGTGTCGAGCGTGTTTTCATTGCCGTCTTGCCGGGCATCTTCTTTGGCGCTGGTTTAGGGTTGACTGCCTTGCGCAATGCTGCGGCCATGCCCAAGGTGGCCCAGCGCGCCATTTCGGACGGATTGTCCAAAGCCTCTTCGGGCGCTCGGTAATAGTGCAACGACTGCGTTTTACCTCCCTTTTCATAGGTAAACGGTACGCTTCCGATTTTAGTAAATTGTGCTTGATTGAGGTCGTCGACTTTGAAATACAGGCAGTCGTCGATGGTGATCGCGCAAAACAATTCGTTGATATAGATGCCGAAGCCGCCAAACATGCGCTTGCTGCGCACCGGCCCCATCGGAGCCATCAGTTCTTTAACGTAGTCGACGAAATCAGCGGACATGGGTGCGGTCCTTTATGATGTTCAGTTGTACAAATCCATTTTGGTCGAGTGGAATCGAGAAATCAAGGGTAGGGCGAGCAGATCAGTTACATTCAAGCGAAGACACTACCGCCCATGTCTAATTCGCACCCTGTGCAAGCGACTGACTTATAATCGTGGGTTTAGCAAGAAAATAAGCCAAATCATGGAATTAGCCAAGTCTTTCGACCCCGCCGACATTGAATCCTTTTGGCGGGGCGAATGGGAAAAACGCGGGTACTACACAGCCGGTGCCGATGCCGGCAAACCGGCTTTCAGCATTCAGTTGCCACCGCCCAACGTCACCGGCACACTGCACATGGGCCATGCGTTCAACCAGACGATCATGGACGGCTTGACCCGCTATCACCGGATGCGCGGCTATAACACCGCCTGGATTCCCGGCACCGATCATGCCGGCATCGCCACGCAAATCGTGGTGGAGCGGCAACTCGACGCGCAAAAAATTTCGCGCCACGATTTGGGGCGCGAAAAATTTGTCGACAAGATATGGGAATGGAAAGAAAAATCGGGCGCAACCATCACCGGGCAAATGCGCCGCCTGGGCGCATCGACCGACTGGAGCCGCGAATATTTTACGATGGACGACAAACTGTCCAAGTCCGTCACCGAAGTATTCGTGCGCCTGTATGAGCAAGGCTTGATTTATCGCGGCAAACGGCTGGTCAACTGGGACCCGGTGCTGGGCACCGCAGTCTCCGATCTCGAAGTCGCCTCGGAAGAGGAAGACGGTTTCATGTGGCATATCCGTTACCCACTGGCCGACGGCAGCGGCTATGTGACGGTCGCCACCACGCGCCCCGAAACCATGCTGGGCGACGTTGCTGTCGCCATCGACCCTACCGACGAGCGTTACCTTCACCTGCTCGGAAAAATGCTCAGGCTACCGCTGACAGACCGTGAAATTCCCATCATTGCCGATGCCTACGTCGACAAGGAATTCGGCACCGGCTGCGTGAAGATTACCCCTGCGCACGACTTCAACGACTATGCGATAGGCCTGCGCCACCAATTGGCGCAAATCGGCATACTGACGCTGGATGCCAAAATCAATGCCAACGCCCCCGCTGCCTATCAAGGCCTGGATCGTTTCGCGGCCCGCAAGCAAATCGTCTCCGACCTCGATGCGCAAGGCTTGCTGGCCGAGGTCAAACCGCATAAATTGATGGTGCCGCGCGGCGACCGCACCGGCGTGGTGCTGGAACCGATGCTGACCGATCAATGGTTTGTCGCGATGAGCAAACCGGCGCCCGAGGGCACGCATTTCCCCGGCAAGTCGATTGCCGAAGTCGCGCTGGAAAAAGTGGCTGACGGCGAAATCAATTTCGTGCCGGAAAACTGGAGCACTACCTATAACCAATGGCTCAATAACATCCAGGACTGGTGCGTGTCGCGCCAACTATGGTGGGGCCATCAAATCCCGGCGTGGTATGACAAACAGGGCAACATCTACGTCGCCCGTTCCGAACAGGAAGCGCTGGCGCAATCCGGCGGCAAGCCGATCGTGCGCGATGCCGATGTGCTGGATACCTGGTTCTCGTCGGCGCTGGTGCCCTTCTCGACGCTGGGCTGGCCGGAAGAAACCCCCGACTACCAGATGTTCCTGCCTTCTTCGGTGCTGGTGACCGGCTTCGACATTATCTTCTTCTGGGTCGCGCGGATGGTGATGATGACCACCCACTTTACCGGCAAAGTTCCGTTTAACACCGTATACGTGCATGGCTTGGTGCGCGACAGCAGCGGGCAGAAAATGTCGAAGTCGAAGGGAAATACGCTGGACCCGATCGACTTGATCGACGGCATTGCGGTCGATGACCTGGTAGCCAAACGGACCACCGGCCTGATGAATCCGAAAGATGCGCCGAAAATTGAAAAAGCCACGCGCAAGGAGTTCCCAAACGGCATTCCCGCGTTCGGCACCGACGCGCTGCGCTTCACGATGGCCAGCTATGCCAGCCTGGGACGCAACATTAATTTCGACTTGAACCGCTGTGAAGGTTATCGCAATTTCTGCAACAAATTGTGGAATGCGACACGCTTCGTGCTGATGAATACGGAGGACAAGGATTGCGGCGTCGAAGAACGCAATGCAGAACAATATCCGCGCGCGCCGGATGGCTATCTGGACTTTTCGCAAGCCGATCGCTGGATCGTCTCGACCCTGCAGCACACCGAAGCGGAAGTCGAAAAAGGCTTTGCCGATTACCGCTTCGACAATATTGCATCGGCCCTGTACCAATTCATCTGGGACGAATATTGCGACTGGTATCTTGAAGTCGCCAAAGTGCAAATTCAGCACGGCAGCGACGCGCAACAGCGCGCTACCCGGCGCACGCTGTTGAAAGTGTTGGAAACAGTGCTGCGGCTCGCGCATCCGATCATCCCCTTTGTCACCGAAGCCCTGTGGCAAACAGTCGCCCCCTTGTCCGGCAAGGCGCTCAACCCGGCGGGCGATTCCATCATGCTGCAAGCTTACCCGCTGCCGCAGCAGCAAAAAATCGATCCGGTTGCCGAAGCGTGGATGACCCAACTGAAATCGATGACCGACGCCTGCCGCAATCTGCGCGGTGAAATGCAATTGTCGCCGGCGCTGCGCGTGCCGCTGATTTTGCAGGCGGCCCAACCCGAAGACAAAGCATCGTTGCAAACCTTTGCGCCCTATCTGCAAGCACTGGCCAAATTATCCGATGTGCAGGTGGTCGATGCGTTGCCGGCATCGCCGGCGCCGGTGTCGGTCGTCGGCGAGCTCAAGCTGATGCTGAAAGTGGAAATCGACGTCGCCGCCGAACGCGAACGCATCGCCAAGGAAATTGCGCGGCTGGAAGGTGAAATCGCCAAGGCCGAAGCCAAGCTTGGCAACGAAAGTTTCGTTGCCCGGGCGCCGGCCCAGGTCGTCGCTCAGGAAAAAGAAAGATTGGGCGGCTTTATAGCGACGCTCGCCAAATTGCGCGAGCAATTCGACACATTGAAATAATGGATAATGGATAAATTAAG
>JBIODP010000190.1:0-5192 GCA_044445195.1 Burkholderiales bacterium
CCAGCAGATGCGGCTCGATCTCGGGTTGAGACAAGGCCGGCGCCACGTCGGCCCAGCCCACGGTTTTATCCGCCGGCGTATAGCGATAAGGCTTCCCGGCAACATGCAGACTGGCATCGGCGCCGCCCCACAACCAGAGGGAATTCACCGGGGTCAAGCCCTGCTGCGCACGCGCATTGTTGACCGCATGTTCATGCCATTCGATTTGTATATCGTTCTGCAACTTGCGCCATGCGCGCTCGCCCTCCCCCTTCGGCATCCCAAAATCGACGGAGTGACCGCAAGCGGCATCCGGCGTCGCCGTCTGCAAACCGCGCCAATCGTCGGCGCGAACAAACCAGGTATCGGGGCTGCCATACTGCACCGTCTTGCCTGCTGCTTGAAACAGCGGTTGGGCAGATTGGAACAGTGCGCGCGATTCCTGCTCGGACAGAAGCGCGCACCGCATATCGGTCAACATCAGGTGCTCGCGCGTGACTTGAATATGGACCGGCTGCAGCAGGAACCAGATTCCGCTGTCCGGCGCCAGATGCAGTCTCTGCATGCGGCTTATTGCCAGCGCCGGGCTGCTTTCGGCAACCAGTTGACCAGCCATCAGCCCAAGTTGAGCGGCCAGCCAGATTTCATGCGGCAAAGCGCGCGAAAGCGGATCAAATTCACGGGATACCGGCGTTTTTGCCCGCCCAAGCAGAATGGACAAGGCAGGCATATTCAATTCCTGCAGCAAATCCGGGGCAATTTCCGGCGACGGCAGGGCAAAGGGCAATAGAAGTTCGAAATGACGCATGCCGCATTGTATGGCAAACTGACGGCCATGTTCAGGATCAATGGATAGTGCGAACAGGAAATGGGGCTGTGAAGCCTGCCAACCTCTCATTGGAGAATAGTACACAATATGGCTTCATCAAACGAAAATGTCAGCATGGCGCTGTTCTGCGACTTCGAAAACGTCGCACTCGGCGTGCGCGATGCCAAATATGAAGAGTTCGACATCAAGCCCGTGCTTGAGCGGCTTCTGCTTAAAGGCAGCATCGTGGTTAAGAAGGCGTACTGCGACTGGGATCGTTACAAGGGTTTCAAGGCGGCGATGCATGAAGCCAATTTCGAGTTGATCGATATTCCGCATGTGCGCCAATCGGGCAAGAACTCGGCCGATATCCGCTTAGTCGTCGATGCGCTCGATCTTTGTTACATGAAATCACACGTTAATACCTTTGTAATTATCAGTGGCGACTCCGATTTCTCGCCGCTGGTTTCCAAGTTGCGCGAAAATGCGAAGCAAGTGATCGGCGTTGGCGTCAAGCAATCGACGTCAGACCTGCTGGTAGCCAATTGCGACGAATTTATTTTTTACGACGACCTGGCGCGCGAAAGCCGGCGTGCGGCGGCAAAGCGCGATGGCAAGGGCGTACAGCCTGCGGCCAAACGCTCGCCGGACGAGAATAAGCGCCGCAAGGAAGAACTGGAAGCACGCAAAAACCAGGCAATCGACATGGCCGTGGAAACTTTCGATGCGCTGGTATCCGAACGGGGCGACGTCGGCAAGATCTGGGCTTCCATGCTGAAAGAGGCCATCAAGCGCCGCAAGCCTGACTTCAGCGAGTCTTACTACGGCTTCCGCAGCTTTGGCAATTTGCTTGAAGAAGCCCAGACACGCGGCTTGCTCGAACTCTGCCGCGACGAGAAATCCGGCGCTTACGTGAATCGCAGCCATGGCGCAACGGTTGGCAGCGAGGCTGTCATCGAACAGCAGGCGACGGCTGTCCTCGACACGCCGACAGGGCCGGAAGTTACCGAGGAGATTGGCGGCAAGAATGAAACGCGTCGCAGGGGACGCGGGGGGCGAAAACCGGCAGGAAAGAAAGGTGATGAGGCGGTATCGGCAGGTTCGGCAATATCAGCCGCAGTATCGACAGTTGCTGAGCCGGAAGCACAAGGCTCGCACGAGCCTGCGGACCAAACGGCAACCGAAGAAACAACGGTCAAGACAGCGCGTAAGCCTGCCGCGCGCGGCCGTCGCCCCCGCACGCCGAAAGCGACGCCGGACGCCGTCTGAACCGGCCTTTATGTGTATTAACTCAGTTTCCATATAGTGGCGCATAGCGACAAGGTTTTCCGTATATTTTTATGGGCATTGCGAAGACAGTTTTGCCTGCCGTTGCTAACGTGCCGCAAAACTGCCAGATCAAATCGCGACTACTGCGCCTTATGTATTTAAACTAGCCGCTTCGGAAATCTTGTCCTTGTAAGCGTCAAGGATTTTATGCAGCGCATCGCTCATCGAGAATTTCGGTTGCCATCCCAATTCCCGCATCGTGTTCTCGATTTTAGGAACCCGGTTCTGCACGTCCTGGTAGCCCGCGCCGTAATACCCGGCAGAAGTTGTTTCCATCAATTCGACAAGACGGGCATTCTCGCGATACTCCGGGAATTCGGCTGCCACCTCTAACATCATTGTCGCCAATTCGCGGATTGAGTAATTATTGCCCGGATTGCCGATGTTATAGATTTTTCCGGTGGCTACGCCATTTTCATTTGCGATGATTTTAACCAACGCATCGATCCCATCGTCGATATAGGTAAACGCGCGTTTTTGCGCCCCGCCGTCGACTAACTGGATATTCTCTCCGCGCACTATGTGGCCGAGAAATTGCGTCAGCACGCGCGACGAGCCTTCTTTCGGCGTATGGATCGAATCCAGGCCGGCGCCAACCCAGTTGAAGGGGCGGAATAACGTGAAATTCATTCCCTCCATGCCGTAGCCCCAGATCACGCGGTCCATCAACTGTTTCGAACAAGCGTAAATCCAGCGTGATTTGTTGATCGGCCCATAAACCAGATTCGACTGCTCCGGATCGAATTCGCCATCCTCGCACACCCATACACTTCGGAGGTGGAAGGGAAAACCAGGTGCTTCTTGTATTTGGCGGCGGAGCGCACGATCGGCAGGTTCGCCTCAAAATCAAGCTCGAAAACACGTAATGGTTGTTTTACATAAGTTGCCGGCGTGGCGATGGCAACCAGCGGCAGGATGACGTCGCATTTGCGTATGTGATATTCGACCCATTCCTTGTTGATGGTGATATCGCCTTCAAAGAAATGCATGCGCGGATGGTTGATGATGTCATCCAGACGATCGTTTTGCATGTCCATCCCATAGACTTCCCAACTGGTGGTTTCAAGGATGCGTTTGGAGAGGTGATGGCCAATGAATCCATTGACACCCAGTATGAGAACTTTTTTCATGTAATTCAGCTATAAAATGGATAAAATTTTGAACTGATGATTATACCAATCTTTGAATCGGATCAGTCCGTAATCAGCCCACATTGACCGTGAATGGCAACAATCGGCACTTGGCGTTGAATACAGTATACTTGTCAACCAACCAACCCTGGCAACCCCAACAACCTGCTTAACTCGTCCATCGCCACGCTAATTTCAAGCGCCAGGGCCGGGTCGGCTAAATCGGGTGGCGCCAGGCGATCTCGATAATGTTTTTCAACCCACATTGTCAATTTTTCAATTAACTGGCCGGTCACGATCACGCCCTGATGCATCGCAGCGGCTTCCGCCGACGAAAGCGCAACCCGCAAACGCAAGCACGCCGGTCCGCCACCGTTACGCATGCTTTGATGCAAATCGACCCGCAGCAATTCATCGATCGGGCCGCCAGACTTGACCAAACCCTGCAGGTAACGCGCAACCGCTGCATTTTCCCAGCACTGCTGCGGCGCCACCAGCATCATCCGCCCATCCGGTTTCGACAGCAATTGGCTATTGAATAAATAAGTGGAAACGGCGTCGGCTACCGACACGTCGGCGCTATCGACCCGCACCGGCATCAGTTCCGCGCCAATTGCCGCCATTGCCGTGCGTAACGAAGCGAGCGTGGCAGCCTCGTCGAGGAATGCCGACTGGTGATAAAACAGTACATTGCCATTGGCAACCGCGATCACGTCATTGTGAAATACGCCCAGATCGATCACGTCGGGATTCTGCTGCGCATAGACGGTACGCCCGGCATCCAAGCCGTGCAAACGGGCCACCGCCCGGCTGGCTTCCCGCGTCTGACGTGCCGGAAACCGTTTGGGCGCGGCGGCCTGTGCATCGAATTCGACCCGCCCATACACGAACATTTCAACACCTTGTGCGCCATACCCCGCGCACAAGCGCCCATGATTGGCAGCGCCTTCGTCGCCGAATGCCGGTGTCGAAGGCAATGCAGGATGCACTGCAAAATAGCGGCTATCATTGAATATTGCCCGCAAACTGCGTTCGGTTTGCAGGTATTCGTAAGAGCGATGCAATTTGCTGTTTAAATTTGCGGCCGTGAAATGAACCCGCCCGTCGATGGTGTCGCTGGAAGGGCTGACGGTGGCCGCATTGGCAGTCCACATAGGCGCGGCTGAATAGGCGCAAGAAAGGATGTCCGGCGCTTGCTTATAGGCGCCGGCAATCATGTCCGCATCGCTGCCGGTGAAACCGATGCTGCGCAACAATGCAAAATTGGGACGGCATTGCGGCGGCAACAGCGCTTGCGCAAAACCCCTTTCGGCCAGTTCCCGCATCTTGGCTAACCCCTGCAGAGCCGCTTGTTTGGGATTGGAGACGCTTTTTACATTCTCGGACGATGCCACGTTGCCGAACGACAAGCCGGCATAATGGTGCGACGGGCCGACCAGACCGTCGAAATTGAATTCGCGACTATCGCTCATGATCGGGTTGCCGCACTGGATTCATCGATAATGTGCGAACCGAATCGCCCGGATGGCAATGCAACAGCGCCTGTTCGCCGGGCGACAAGACGAGTTGTTCCCGCTCCGCCTGCGCCATAACGGCGATAACGCGAAAATCCTGCATCGGCGTATTGGCAACCAGCACCGGGATCGGTTCCGGCATTTTGTCAAACTTCTTGCCACGATCCTGATCGCCGTCGGCGTCAGCGCTTACGATGCGCTCCAAAACACTTTCACGCGACACGCGCAATTCGCGCACACGCGCCTGCAATACAGGGCCGGCATCGAAAATGTCGACATACCCTTCGTAGTACATGCCTTCCTGTTCCAGCATCCGCATCGCCGGCGCACTGGCGCCGTGCACCCGCCCGATGGCGTCTTGCGCCTCCTGCGCCAAATAGGCAATATACAACGGATGGCTGGGCATCAACTCGGCAATATAGGTCTTTTTCC
>JBIODP010000191.1:0-5143 GCA_044445195.1 Burkholderiales bacterium
CAAGGCCGACAAGCGCACACTGCTCGAAGATCTGGCTGAAGGGCAGTTGGGCGCGGACCCGAGTTCCAGGCATCTTGACCATAAGTCGACGTGGACCAACCGCATGCGTATGATTTACATCAGCGCGCTGCAGGTGGACCGGGCGGTATTGTTTTCGGTTGCCATCACGGTCGCCGCGTTTGTACCGTTGTTCACCATGCAGGGCGTCGAAGGACAGATCTTCGGACCGATGGCGCGTACTTATGGTTATGCACTGGCTGGAGCTTTGATCGCAACATTTACCATCACACCGGTATTGGCTTCGTTGATGATGCCCAAGCATATCGAAGAAGTTGAGACTTTTCTGGTGCGCAAGCTGCGTTCCGGCTACACGCCTATCCTCAAATGGTCGCTCAAAAACCGCAAGTTGATGGTCGCGATGGGAATGCTGTTCCTGGTTGTGTGCGGAATCCTGGCAACCCGACTCGGGTCGGAGTTCATGCCTGCGCTCGAAGAAGGCAATTACTGGATTCGCGCGTCCATGCCGCTGACCACTTCGCTCGACGGCGGAACCGAAGCGACTCGCAAGATGCGCGAAATTCTGCTACGCCATCCGGAAATCATCACGGTCGTGTCGCAACATGGGCGCCCCGACAACGGCAGCGACGCCTCGCCGTTCTCGAACGTGGAATTGTTTGTGCCGCTGAAACCATACGATGAGTGGCCTACCGGGTTGACCAAAGACAAGTTGACCGAACAACTGCAGAAGGAATTCGCTGATGCCTTGCCGGGCGTCGGCTTCAACTTCTCGCAATACATCCAGGATAACGTCGAAGAAGCCATCTCCGGCGTCAAGGGCGCCAATTCGGTCAAGATCATGGGTCCCAACCTTGAAACCCTGGAAAAGCTTGCGGTGCAGGTGCAAGACCAAATGGTTCAGGTCAAGGGTGTTGCCGACCTCGGCATATTCCGCGTGCTCGGCCAGCCGAATCTAAATATCAAGGTGGATCGCGAAAAAGCTGCGCGCTACGGCTTGAATACCGGCGATGTCAACACGGTGATCCAGGCCGCAATGGGCGGCGCGGTCGCCAGCAACGTGCTGGAGGGAGACCGCCAGTTCAACCTTACCGTGCGATTGGCGCCAAAATTCCGCGACAGTATCGAGGCAGTCAGCAACGTCAAGGTCGGCTACCAGACACCCGGCGGAACGACCGCCTTCATTCCGTTGCGCGACCTGGCGAACATCAGCCTCGATACCGGTGCTTCATACATCTATCGTGAAACCACGCAGCGCTATATCCCGATCAAATTCAGCGTGCGCGGGCGCGATTTGGGAAGCACCGTGGCCGAAGCGCAAGAACGCATTGCGCGTAACGTGAAACTGCCGACCGGCTATCGCATGGTATGGGCAGGCGAGTTTGAAGACTTGCAGCAGGCGCAGAAGCGTTTGGCGATCGTCGTACCGCTGAGTCTCATTTTGATCGTTGTGTTGTTATACGGCTTGTTCAACTCGCTGCGCGACAGCCTGTTGACGCTGGCCGGTATTCCTTTTGCGATCGGTGGCGGAATTCTGGCTCTGTATTTCACTGGCTTGCCGTTCAGCGTGTCCGCAGCGATCGGCTTCATTTCGTTATTTGGCGTTTCGGTGATGAATGGTATCCTGGTCATCACCTATTACAACCAGACGCGCTTGACCGGCATGGGCAGCCTCGATGCCATGTTTCATGCGGCGGAGCAGCGGATGCGACCGATGCTGATGACTGCGCTTTCTGCATGTATCGGCCTGCTGCCGGCGGCGATGTCGCATGGCATCGGCAGTGAAGTGCAGCGGCCGTTGGCGACCGTCGTCGTCGGCGGCTTGCTGATTGGTCCGATTTTATTGCTGGTGGTCGTACCGGCGCTCCAGACCTTGTTCTTGCAGAAGGAGAAATCCATGGTCGAAGAGCAGGCAAGGAAAGTGTTGGGCAGGACGAGGGACGAGTGGCTCGACGAATAACCGCAAAAAGCTGCCGCGCGAGTTCATATTGAACCGCTCGGCAGGATTCTCAGCAGCATTTGGGAATGAAATCGGTCTATCGAGTTGATAACAATGCAGTGTCGGCAGGGAAGAGGAAAATACTTCCTTGCGACTGCCAAAAGTCGATAAGGTGAAACATGAATACTATTGCACAGTTATTTTCATCAAAAGATGTACTGCTCGATCTGGACGTGCAAAACAAGCAGGCGCTGTTTGAAGCGGTCGGAAGCATGTGGGCATCGCATCGCGGCGTTACGGCGAACGAGGTCGTCGATAGCTTGAATGCGCGCGAAAAAATAGGCTCGACAGGTCTTGGTCAGGGAGTTGCAATTCCGCACGCGCGCGTCAATGGATTAACTGAAGCCATTGCAGCCTTTGTGCGCCCCAAAACAGCGATACAATTCGATTCTCCGGACGGCATGCCGGTTGCCTTTTGCCTGGTCCTGTTGGTGCCGGCGCCGGCCACCGAGCAACATTTGAGAACTCTTTCGGATATTGCTTCGATGTTATCAAGTGTGCAATTTCGTGACCAACTCGGACGCGCCAAGAATGCCGACGAAGTCCATCACTTGTTTGCAACGTGGCACAACACGATCATTGCAAAAGCGGCTTGATGAATTGGCGCAGGCAACGACGTCGTGTCGTCGTTGCGCGGCAGAGTCAAGGACGCACCGACACGCCGACACGCCGACACGCCGAAAACTACGGTTCTATCAGCCGTCCCGTCACCGCAGTAACAACTGCCTGGGTGCGGGTAGCAACCCCCAGCTTGGCGCGCGCGCTGTCCAGATGAAAATCAACGGTGCGCTTGGTCAAGCCCAGAATCTGGGCGATCTCGTCCGAAGTCTTGCCTCTGGCGGACCAGGTCAGCGTCTCTATCTCGCGATCATTGAGATTGACTTGCGGTCGCCAAACGTCCAGGCGGGCAATGCGTGCCATGCGCGCATTGATGATCGTGCCGAGCACGTCGAAATCGATGGGCTTGGTGACATAATCGTCGGCGCCAAGTTTTCTGCCTTTGAGTTCGTTGTCACGGTCCAACAAGGCAGTGAGGAAGATAAAAGGCATGTAATGAAAACGGGGGGCTATCGCAGTCAGTTTTTCCAGGACCTCGAATCCGGACATGACCGGCATATTGATATCGCAAAGAACCAGATCGGGAGCTTCGCTCAGTAACGCCGACAACCCCTCATGCCCATCATGCGCAAGACGCACGATAAAATCTCGATCAATAAGATCCTCAGCCAACAAGTCAGCCGTTTCGCGATCGTCTTCAATGCACAGAATTTGCTTTTTGGCTTCTGTCATAATAGTGCACCGTCTCGGCCGTAACCATTGATGGTCCACGGTGGATTTCTTCTGTGAGAACCAAAATGTGGGCCGTTTAACCTTGTTAAGTATAGCATGGTGGCACATGCGGCAGGCACTGTGATAAATCGCAGTTGCTCGCAACAGGTAGCCGAGTCCGTCCCGGTTTTGGCGAAGATATGATGAACAGGTTTTCCTTATGATTCGACGCAATTCCCTCAAAGTGCAACTGTCTGCAGTGATTCTGTCACTCTTATCGCTGTTGATTTTCCTCGGACTGTTGAGCATCAACGAACTTAGCGACGTCAATCGGGTTTCAGTCGATATCCGTGACCACTGGCTGCAAAGCACGCGCATTCTTGGCGATCTGACCGCAAACGGTTGCGCCAGAAATAGAAGTTCCCTTCCGAAAGACCTTCGTCGCGGCAGAAAGCCGCAATTGTCTTGCCGCTGTTTGCCTGGCGTGCGATATGATCGTGCCAGCTTTGCGCCTTTCGCGCCGAAGTAGCCGGTGACATTTGTTTGCCCATTGTTCCCTCCAGTTGTATCGAACGAGAGGGTATTGTGCCGGCGTTATTGTCGGTTGAAAATAACGCCGTTCAGGAACCGGTTACATCTGACCAACTACACTTCCGACTATCGGGCGGCCGAAGCCAGTCATCTCCTTGCTTGGACCCCTGAGCTTATCGCCAGCACGGAACGGGAAATAACGGAGTTGGATAACGCGATTTCACTGGCAATAAAGAGCTATGAACGGATTCCGCAGCGCCCATCGGATAGTGTAATATTTGCGAAGTATGTACTTTACGAACCCAATAAATATAGATGGCAACCCTAGATCAAGCTTACTTGCTTATCAGAATCGCCAACTGCCTCCGCAGATTTAACGATAGCCCTCGAGGGAACCATTTTGTGCGTCCCAAAAACGGTGGTTTTCGGGACATGACAGGCGAAATATAATTCCTATTCTTTTTTTTGCCGCTTATAAGCGGCACGGATGCTTTCAAGCAGTTCACGAGCTTTCGATTCAAATTGTGAGAACTGCTGAATGTTGTCATCTTTCAAATGTATTTGCCCTTCACCTGTATTTCCTCTGTGCTGGCCTGTTGAGTAGTATCTATTGCCAGACACTTCGTCGGACGAAAGAACCCAATATCTAATTACATCACGCCATACACCAACCCAAATAAATACATCGCAGCAGGCAGGCTTGACCTGTTGAAAATTCATATCAAATCGCTTTGTCGAATCGGCAGCAAGGGCTTTTACATAAAGTGCGTCACGGCTGTCAAAGTCAACTGCTCTTGATGCTTTTACTTCGATACGAATTACTCCGTCGAGATAAAAATCATACTGACCCGAATAATTTTGATCGAGCTTCTTTGTTGGTTTTACTAGCTCCGGACAAATTTCTTTCAAATGCCCTTGAGCCCACGCCTCGCCAAACCCTCGTGGAGCACTAATTTCAAAGACGTACATGTAAAGATTTCTGGCAATATAATCATCACGAAGTTCGTAATAGTCATCGAGCGATATCTTGCCGTAACCCATTAGCGAGGAGATGAGAAATTCATACTCATTGAATGGATAAAAGGAGACCAGATCATCCAAGCGCTGCATAACTTGATCGTGCTTTTCCTCGCCAAGCTCCCGAAGTAGTCCGGTTAATTTTTCTTTTAGATGTTCCATGTTTTATTGCGCGAGTTCAAGTTCGAAGTGCAACTTTATGATTAACGGCGTCAGGTGGGAAGATGCGGTAGCATCTGGCCCCTCAGACCGCCAAGTCAAAGTTGCCCGATATGAACTACACACACCTTACCCAAGACGAACGATACCAGA